>NZ_CABTML010000031.1:0-12227 GCF_902485895.1 uncultured Anaerobiospirillum sp.
TAAAAATTAACATGCTTAGCACTAGCCTGCATAACGTCTGGACAGGCTTTACTGCTCACTTGTTACTTTTAATTTCGTCTCATGACGAAGTTAAAAATTAACATACTCAGAACTAGTCTGCATGACGTCTGGACAGGCTTACTGCTCAGTTATTACTTTTGATTTCGTCTTATGACGAAGTTAAAAATTAACATACACAGAACTGCTATGTACTACACCATTAAAGTAGGAAAAAGGCATTTGAGTATATTGTTAATTTTTATTTTCACCCGAAGATGAATAGTAAAAAACAACATTACAAATGTTCAATACTGCTCTTTAGGCAGCTGCGGTCAGATAACGTATTAGTCAAATTCTGATTTCATACTTAAGAAAAAGGAATATTACTTTTGTTAAACAATCATCAAGTTAGTCAAATAAAACGACTGCATGAGCAAGGTGCAAAGGCTACTGAAATTGCTCGAACGCTTGGTATTTGCAGACAAACAGTCAGTCACTATATCAAGTTGGGTGTTGATAAAGCACCGCTGCAAAAGCGGTCTAGCAAGCTAGATGTTCTAAACCCAGAGCTAGTTATCGAGAGGTATAAGAACTACGAAGAAAGTGTGCCTGCTCTTTATAGGCAAATGGAAGAAGAGCCTCATTTTTATGGCTTAAAAGATGGCTGCAACTTCAGTTTACGTGCACTACAAGGCTTTATCTACAAGCACCACTTAGCAGAACAAAAGGAGTTTGGAAAGGATGTAAAAAGACCTTTTCACTGCCTTCCTGGACATCAAATACAGATTGACTTCACAGAGCGCTATTTCAAGTTCGATGGTAGTGATGAAGAGACCAAAATATATATCTTTGAGGCTGTACTAGCTTGGTCTCGTAATATTTACTGCTGTGTATTTGACAACACAGACCAAAGCTCATGGTTTGAGGGTATTGCTAGAGCTTTTGAGTGGTTAGGTGTTCCAAATGTAGTTCTTTGTGATAATGCAACCTCTTTGATTAAATTCAATAATGGTCAGCATTATGTAGTTAACCCGGCTTTCCAATTTTTCTGCGATAAGTTTGGTGTTGAGCCGAAGCCATGCAAGCCTTACAAAGCAAATACTAAGGGACGTGTTGAGCGTGCTGGTTATTACATTAAACACCACTGCATCAACTATATACAAAACACACCAAGTATCGTAGTTTACAACTTAGAAGACCTTCAGCAGGAAATTGATAAGTGGCTTATAAGTAAATATGTACTTGATCGAACGTTTGTTGATCCAAGAACTGCTAAGAGAGGTGGTACCCCTGTCAGAAGAACTGTTCGTGAGCTCTATGAGTATGAGAAGACAAAATTACGCATACTCGAAGGCGATAAAGTCAAGCTTTTGGTTAAAGTTGTTCGCAGCTCAATAAGCTTCAACGGTAAGCTTAAGTTTTTAGGACACGAGTTGCAAATTAGGGATAAAAATCACTGGAAAACCACCGCAAGTATCTCAATTTACCGTGATGGAGAATACTTAGTTACCACTGATGGTGGCGCAACAATTACTAAAGGCAAACTCGACCCTAAGCGTATTCATGACTTTGAAGTTTCTCAAAAAAAGAGACGTGCTGCAAAGAGGGCCAAGACCCAGCCAGTTGAGCATGTTAATGCTGCTGAGCAAGGCAATGACTTAGGTATAGAGACAGTCTTGAATGAGGCTGAAGAGTTATCCCTGTCTACTGAAGCCCATAACACTCGCAGAGAGCTTGATGAGTTGTTAGAAAGGAATAATTAAGGTGGACAATAACCAAAAATTAGATGACTTAAATGTCTGTCCAAATAGAAGTGAGGCTCGCATAACAGTTCTTGTGACTCCTCCTAAAGACTCACACTTTACTCTAGATAGAAATGGAGGATTGGTGTCCCGACACAAACGTCTACTTAATGAGGACGCTAGTGATTTACCAGAAGATAAGCGTTTGGCTTTCAACTGTACCGCACTTGGTTGGGGCTGCTACACAGATGAGATATCTGAATACTTAAATGATCTGTCCGTTAACGGACTGGACATATCTAAAGAGGTAACAGATCTGCTTGAACATGTTGTCATGCTAAAACGCAACCACAAGATAGATCGGTTAATAGCATATAGCTCAATACCCAAATCTGAGCTATATGCTCCATTTGACAGCTCTTTAATAAGACTGGAATATGATCTAGATTTGTGGAATCTAGACTGGGCGGAGTCAAATGCAAGTATATTTATTTCAGGGCGGCCAGGCACTGGAAAAACAAGTACTGCGGTTCAATTCGCCAAAAGAGCTATCCTTGAAAAAGGATACTCTGTTTTCAGAGTATGCTCAACAGAGTTGTTCGAGTCTTTTCATGATCCGTCACAAGCAGCTAAAGCATTAAATCGAGCTTCAGAGGTCGATTTACTTATCCTTGATGACGTTGGCTATGAAGAGTACTACTCAGGCAACACAGCATATCTTCACAAACTCTTAGACTATCGTATGAGGTCAGGTCTCCCAACTGTAATCATTACTCAGAGAGGACTACAGGAGTGGATGAATGTATTTGATAATCATGACGTCTTTAAAGCCATAATGAGCAAGTTTTTTAACAAAGCCTATACCCTGGACTTCTCAGGACGGTCATTCTATTCAGGCTAATTGACCAACTAAGTAGTTCACCACAAAAGTAGGTTTATAAACCATATTAAAGTAGCCAAATGCACCAAAAGTGTAATGGCTACTTTTTTTTCACATTTTTTAAAGAAAATACATGTTAACTTTTAGCTCTGTTTAAAAGTGTTAATTTTTAATTGCGCAAACCATGTTAATTTTTACTTCATGAAACACCTTATTTCTTGGTGATTCAGAACTTTTGGCGATGAGGTAGCTTAATTCTATGGTTATTGATTATCTTAGGCGTATGCGTGCTAAAAAGCTTTGCCTTGAGCATAGCAGGTGTTGAGGGCGATAGGTTCAAGAAAATCTTTGCTAAGTCATAGCATTTATACCTGGGGCATGAGGTTGCTGTAAGTTCGAAGACGGACTGTGGCGACGCAATGCGGCAGATTCTAGATTAGCTTGGGGCAGCGTCGAAATGGGGATAGGGCCTAATCATTTTTAACTTATGCCTGTCGAGCGCGTATGGGCAGGTATTTTTGGTGGCGCTATGATGTAGAGGCAGGTAAATGATTGTGGCGGGGTGATTTTTGGTCGGTACAAATACAAAAGCCCAGAAAAACTGGGCTTTTGTATTTGTAAGCCAAGGGTGCTTGGCTTATGGAAATTAGCGGGTACCGTAAACTACGATGGTCTTACCGTGAGCATGGATGAGGTGGTTCTCTTCCATCATCTTTAAGATACGACCAACGGTTTCACGAGAGCAGCCAACGATCTGACCAATTTCCTGACGGGTGATCTTGATTTGCATGCCGTCTGGGTGAGTCATTGCCTCTGGCTGGTGAGCGAGGTTTAACAGAGTCTTAGCGATACGACCGGTAACGTCGAGGAAGGCTAAGTTAGATACCTTCTTAGAGGTATCAGCTAAACGCTCAGCCATCTGCTGGCTTAAACGCATTAAGATTTCAGGGTTAACCTGAACGAGCTGCTTGAACTTGTTGTAGGAAACTTCAGCAATTTCGCAAGCAGTCTTGGCCTTTACCCAAGCAGTACGGGTTGGGTTTTCTTCAGACTCGTTGAAAAGACCGAGTTCGCCGATGAAATCGCCCTTGTTAAGATAGGTCAGGATCATCTCGTGGCCGTCGTGATCCTTGATCAATACAACTACGGTGCCCTTAACAATGTAGTACAGAGTCTCAGCCTTTTCACCAGCGTGGATGATGGTGCTTTTCTGAGCATACTTGTGAATATGACACTGACTAACGAACCAAGAGATGGTGCTGTCTGCAGGTGGCTTAACCATAATCAAAACCTTAGACGATTAAAAAACTATCACACGTTTTAGATCATAGCATGATCTCTTAAGCACATGAGAAAATGATGTGCCTCATGCCTTAACAGGCAATTAAAAATGTGACAATGGATAATGTTCTACTAAGCAAACATTAAAGCTTAGGAGAAATATTGCTTCTTTGTAAAACACAAATCTTTTGTACTCGTGTAATTGTATACGATATTGATAACATATACGACACACAAGAGGCCTAAGATCGAATTTAGAACAATTTAAGAGCAAAATTAAACAAAGCTCTATGCAAGCATATGGTTTGTTTGAGAGTGAAAATGCTGCCAAACTAATTTAGTTCAATCAAAGCAATTGTTATCAACTTGCTAGCTTAGTCACAAAAAATCGACGTGTGTGCCCTAAGAGGCGTATGCTAGCGGCTTAATTCATGGTGATAGATACTAAAATCGCCTCAGGGCAAAAGATGCAAAATAGCTTACAGTAAGGTTAATTTTGTTGCCTACTTAAGTTAAGAGTGAGATCTTAAGCAGTCACGAGAGTCTGTATCCATAATGCGTTTGATTGGCCTATGGCTCATTGCTAGGCCCTGAGCTTATTGCTAGGCGTGCTTTTTGACGAAGCTATGCTTTTTAATTTTCGGTGTTTGGGAGCTTGCGCCTTTGTCATTGAGCTTATTCATTACAAAGCTCTCGAGTGCAAAGGTTATAGGCCCATCTGACTCTACAGCAGCTTGCTTAGCATTGCGCTTACCCTTCTGATTACAGCGTGTCTTTGTCTCTGATGAGCTTTGTAAAGCCTCTGTAGCGCAGTGAGAGCAGTTGGCAGTGCCTTGAGTGTCTGTAGCCTTATTCATGCTCTCTTGAGGCAAGCTTTCTGTATGTTGCGACATGTTAGTTACTAAAGGAGCCTTAGGCTTATCTAATGCCTGTGATCTTGTGGATGGGCCTGTGTGATCTTGTGCTTCATCGCAATGGGCTAGATCTTGGTTAAAAGGACCAATCTCTGGATAGTTACTACGTAATGAGTAGTTGAAGGTCATGCGGTAATTGTTGAGTACTTCAAGCTCATTTGATCCATTTAGTTGCTCTAATAAGAGCTCATCCTCAGTCTTGTGATTCTCTTTAGTAGTGTGCTTATCACTGTTTGCCTTGCACTTAGCTTGCTGAGCCTTTAGCGCAGCACGTAATGAGATCATGGCCATATGGTCAGTAGCGCTATAGTCATTATCAGAGCTCTGATTTTGTGAGAACAGGGAGCTTAGATTTGGCACGTGCTTAGGTACATCTTGATCTTGGCAAACTGCACTTATGCCTTGTAGATTGCAAGTGCTTTGTACGATAAGCTTATTTAAAGCCTCGGGATCATGCTCAATTAAGCTGCCAATGTACTGATTCAGGCTGTTTAGAGCGTTACAAGCATCACCATCGCTACCATGTTCTAAGTAGTTGGAGACTTGATCCTTACTAAGATAAGAGTAAGCATCATAAAGTTGTGCAATTAGCTCTGGTGAAGTAATCGCTAGCTCATGGCTCTGATAAAGGGGTGAAGCTAAGTCATGGCATACTTCTGCTGCATTGTTATTGCTAGCAGCAGTTGCCGCATCCTCGCTAAGAGCTTGGTGTATGTTTTTAAGATCCTGTATGCTCTTGCAGGCCAATAAATTAAGAGCATTACCTTCAGTGTAGGCATCATCTACGCTTGAATTGAGTCCGTTAAAACCAGCGCAAGTTTGATTAAATGCTGCAGCACTAGTGATCTTCTTGCCTCTATAGTCATCTGATTGCTTAGGTGAGCTGAGCGCTTCATGACAGCGTATAAGCTTGCTTACTGAGGTAAAGTCAGGGATCGGGGCTGACCAAGCAAAATCGTATGGGTCTGATGAGATAAAAGCATTTGCACTTGTTAAAGCTTGGGTGTTCTCCTGCTTGTAGGCTTGGATTGATGCACCGCTATCTGCGGCATGCTCACATCCATAGGCTTGAGACTTATTGGTCTTGTTCTCATCGTTTGTTGTCTTGGATAAGGCCTGATTGCAATTGGATGAGGTCTGATTGCAATTACTCTTAGCGCTTACTTTTATAGAGGCGGACTGTGAGCTTGCCTGGCTTGCATCATTAGGCAAACGGGCTAAAGTCTCAAGAGATAGTTGCTTTTCACGGTTTACCTGGCCACGAAAGTTAGGGTGGTAGCGACGGTTACAGCGCTGGAAGTTATCAATTAGATTGAAGCTGCTTTTATTGTTCAGACACAGCTTGAGCTGTGCAGGCGCAGCAATAAAATGCGGGGCACAGATCATGGCTCCTAATGCCATGGGAGAGTAGTTTTGATCTGATACTGAAAAAGTAGCGCTGATCTTAAGATCATCAAATGTCTGTGGAGTAGCTTTCATCAATATTCAGCGCGTAGAGCACCTTGTTGGGCGTTGCAGAGCGCTATCTCCTGTAATGAGTGGCAATGTGGGTAGTCGTTTAGATAAAAGGCGGCGATCTTAGTACAAGGTGAGCTTGAGTATCATTAGCCGCCAACATGTGGCATTGAACCTACGTGAGCTCTTATAGCGGGCATGGCGCAGCATTGCTTGTAGCGATCTGCTTGCATCAATTTGTAAGTTGCATCGCTATCTCACTGCATAGCGATCGAGCTGCATCGCTAGCTCACTACACAGCGATCTAGCTGTGTGGCCATCTAGATGCTCGATGCTGTGAGAGCCTAGTATTTAAGCGGGATGAGGCTTGTGCCGATCTCTTTATAATCTTTATAAGAAGCATGTAGTTCCTCAACTGAGTATTCGCTATCGATGAGGTTTAGGATCAGCGACTTGTTATCGATGTTAGATACATGCACTTTTCCTTGCAGCAGATGCAGGGGATTGAACTCATTGCTTTGGTACGTATAGGCGACGCCTCGATAGCGACCGTGGATGGTGCTTACATATTTAGTACCGAGGCCATAATAGTGGCCTTTGATGATCTCAATATGATCGTCAAATAAAGCTATTTGATACTCTGAGCCACGTGGTCCGTAAAGCTTAGAGATATAGTTAAGCTCACGAGCCTTCACAAAGATGGCCTCAAGAATGTCAGGATTGAGGCGAGCCTTGCTTGAGGCAGTGTCGATGATGTATTGAGCAATAGCTGAGACACTTAAATGCTTCTTAAGTTCCTCAAGTAGACGGTTATCTAAGCGGCGAGCTAAATGTTCTCTTTTGAGTGCTCCAAAGGTTACGGCAAGTCCTAATCGGTCATACTTACTGCACTGTAGAGCAAAAGCTTTGGCACTAAAGAGCTGACTTTGGATCGCAATACCATCACAAAGCTCAATTTCATAATGGGTCTTAGATAGGCGATCAGGGATCGAAAGTAATGAGAGCGGAGATTTGTAAGCAGATGAAGCCAAGCTATCAAGGCTTGATCTGTCATGCTCTTTATAGTTTTTGTAACTCTGCTTAGATAGCGGAATGCAGCTAATTAAGACTTCATTATGCTTACCAAAGCTAAAAGTTACATTACGTCTAGCTCCATGCTGCAGCTCCATTAAACTAAGCCTGCCATTGTATGGATAGCGGCTTATTAAGCTAAACTCATTATCTAAGTTAGCTGGTGTTAGAGGATAGATGCTAAAGCCTGGTCTATGAACAGCTATGGTGGCTTGAGTAGGTCTGTTAGAGACTAACTGTGCTTGATTATCTTGGTAAATGTCCAGCTGAGGTAGATGCGCTGTTGAGGCATCTAACTTAGGTTTTGAGGCTCTATTTACATCTAACTGAGGCTGGTGGGCTCGTTGTACATCAAGCTTAGGCAGCTTAGGTTTATGGGAAGGATCATCCTGCTTATGGCCATCATGTACATAGATATGGTTAGTTAAAGACTCATGCTTGAGGTTAATGAGTCTTTCTAAGAGCGCTGATGGCAGATTCTTGCGTTTAGCTACCTTCTCATCTTCAAGCTGATCATATAAATAGCCATAGTCATTCAGACAGGTAAACATAGAGTAAAGCTCACCAATGGCCAGGCCTAAGACCACCTCTTCAAATGTATAGCTGCAGTTATCGATATGACATAGAGCGTAGGTATAACGAGGGATCTTTAAGCCCATCTGCAGCTTAGTTAAGCGCATCGGACGAGTTCTGTTGGTATTGAGAGGCTTGTAAGGACGCATAGCCTCACCCTCATTAAAGCTGACTAAGTACAAGCAATTGATGTAGCACAGCTCGAGCTCATCAGCCATAAACACAAAGTCATACTGATGATTATCAGCAGAATCTGCAAAGGCAGAGTCATCGCCATGATGGAAGCTATGATCATGTAGAGCGACATTAGCAGGGTACATAGCAACAGAAGATGCATGATGAGAACTAAGATTTTGGCTAGCTAAAGACACGCGCTCTTTAGTGTTCTCTGCCATTAATGTCTGAGCACGAGCGGTATTAAGATCATGGCTAGGCACTACATGCTTACTAGCAGCACGATGATCTTGGGCTGCGTCAGTGAGATCGTGGTGCTGATAAGAGGCATTGGCAGACTCTAAATCAGTCTGTGAGCACAGCTCCGGCCTAGTGAATGGAGCTTTTAAACTCTGATCTACACAAGCATGGGGAGCAATAATCTTGTTTGCTGTGGATGCTTGCGAACTATCCTCGCCAGAGAAAGCTTTTTCAATCTCAGCTGAGGTACGAAGCGACTCTGAGCGGCTTACTTTATGAACTAAAGTACGCTTGCCATAACAAGTGGCGAGCTTCTTAAAGTCTGAATGCTGAGCAATATGTTCTTGTGCAATGCTTGAAAAACGACGACTAGCAGTGTCCTTGTGGCATGATGCGGCAGCATTTGAGCTTTCTAGCAAGTAATTTGTTTGCATCAATTGCTCAAGATACTGATGGGCATATAAAGGTGCAGCCATGAGACTGACATGATCGCAAGCCTCAATGTGCTCAGTACTCTGATCTGCTGGTAACACTGCAGAGACTTTATTGCCATGAGGGCGCAGGTTAAGGAGGCGGACATTACGCAGTGAGTTAACCTTGCCCTTGCTTGGAGTAAGTTGACCAAGCTTAGTTACATCATCTAAAGAAAGCTCCTGAGAGTCATAGATATCCCCTTTGAGTCTAGAGCTGCACCACTTGTCATCTTCAAACCCGCAAAGCTTGCTAGGCTTGTCCTCTTGGATATAGGTAGATGGGCACAGTACTGCATGAGATAGCTTGTTGGAACTTTCTTTTACGCTTGCCATAGTTCAACTCCTAAGCACTAGTCGATGGCATGCACTGTAAAGTCGAATTGATAAATCATTTGCGATGGCTATCGCAAAACTGATTTATTTACGCAAGCGCATATATATCTAAGGCATGCCTAGGTGCCTAGATACCGCATAAATAAGCGCTTTGTAGGCGAGTAAAAAATTTGAGGATAGGGGCTTAAAAAGTTTTGCGATCCCCGTCATAAAAAGTCATAAATCGCATATATAGGCTAAAGTTTTTGCGATGGCTATCGCAAATGTATGCTGAGATAGGCCATATTTGGCGCTAAAACCATTGGCTGCAGGCAAGTTGCAACACGAGGACTTGCCGAGCCGTTTTGCTTCATGAAAGGGCATGAATACGGGCTTTTAGAGTGATCATGGTGTATAGGCTAGTAAGAAGGGGCACTTGGGGAATGGTGGTGTCTAAAAGCGACTATAAACAATACGCTTGGCTTGAAGACCAAACTTTTATAGAGAAATGAGAGAAAAAAGACACGATTCGATCAAGTTATGGCTTTTTAAACAATGTTCTATACATTGTGATGGCTATCGCAAAAATTTTGTAAGTTTTGATGTAGTAAGGCGGTAAAAATGTTGTATCAAGATTGTGAGCTTTTCAGGTCATAATGTTGTATCAAGTTAGATACAGCTTTGTAGTATCTATAGCGAGCGATTGTGTAGTATCTAGTTACGCATTAAAATGTGATAAATAGGCTATTTTTGAATATGATGATAAAAATTTATTAATCAAGTACTTGCATCTAGGGCGTAAAAATCTTACTATGTAATTCAGTATCTAGGAACAAAGATTGAAGCTAGTGAAGTTCGGCGCGTTTTTGTAAAGAATAGATACAGCAAACAAACATAAGAGAGTTAGCTGCTTGTCAAATGTGCATAACATTTGGCAAGCAGATATTTTGCTCTTTAACGCGATGGTTTAGCTTACAGGCTATTTCTAACACGCAGAGCAAATTACAGAATTCAAAAAAGAATAGGCGCTAGTGCAGCATTTAATAATGATGCTAAGCCTAGACAAACTGACATAAGGCTGTTAAGACCTTTATAGGCTATGAGTGAGTCAACTTACTAAAACTCTTGTAGCTTGAGTCTTCCCCTCCGTCGTTAGCTTTTTCCTATTCTTTAATTAAGCATGCACAACAAGCGCATTGAGCAATATTAAGGTTGCTATCAATTAGAGCTTGTTCAAATCAGACTATTGCACTAATAGCCATACTTAAATATCAAAGAGAAGTTCTTGGATATTAGGCCTTTACATAGAAGCGGTAGCTAAACTGACCGCTAGAGCATCATCACGACTTGCTTCTTTAAAAAGCTTGTCAGAATACACGAATACATAGATTGGCCTTGCGGTATAGCTAAATAGACTGAAGTTACCATCAAGAGGATGTAAAAATGTACATGACAGACTCAAAAGCAGGTAAACAACGCTCCTGCCATGATTTGTCAGAGTACGTGAACAAGATTGCTGCGGCAGATCATAAGCTTTCCCATCACGCTGTAAGCTTAGAGAAGGCCAAGGCAAGCGCATTTGCTACAACTAAGATTATTAGTCCACGAGCAAATGCACGTAATGATTTACCTGGTCACGGCGACTTTAACAAACCAAAGAGCATGAGCAAAGAAGACTTAGTAGCTCAGATGCTGTGTTCTAAAGTTTCAACTAAAGAGATTAACTTAGAAAAGTTACTCCAAAACTTATTTGACGCAAAGGGCTTTAAGACTCGTTGCTGTGCTGAGAGCACTTCACGCAGCGCGACCTTAATTGTCTCAACTCCAAGCAATGTCAAAGTAAGTGTGCAGATAAAGCAAAGCGCCCGCCCATTAACCGAGCCTATGATTGAGATTGCCAAAGAGGTTATGACTATCTATGGCACTAAGCACTCATTACTCGTATCCCTTGCTGGCTTTACTGAGAAGACTTTAGCTGCAGCTAAGCAAAACGACGCTTCATTAAAACTCTGGAGCGCTAAAGACATAGCTAAAGAGATCATTGCTAACTATAGCAATATGGACACACAAGTGCGTTCTTGCTTTGACAAGGTAATGAGCGTTAAGTAAGGCCTTTTACTCAAGTAGGCTCTGTATACAAGCTATTGAGCTTACTTAGTAATACCGCTTTATAAGAGATTTAGCAGAGGTAAAGCTTGCTAATCTCAACTCCTAACAAAACTTAGGAGCAAAAAATAAGTGCATAGTGACCAAGCACCATCTGCACTTAAATATTCGTACAGCTGAGTATACGAAAAACACTAAGGAGTCTGCTTAGATAGGCAAGCATTTCATGCTACATAAAGGCCATAAGCAGTCTTTTATTAGAAAGCTCATCCATTAGATGAGTCGAAAGGATAATCTTCATAACTACGGGTGGGTCTTGCAGCTCGCAAAACTTAACAAGGCCCATCACCTCTAGTAGTTATCCAAGCTTGTTAGATAAACAAGCGCACGACAGAAAAATCTTCATAACTACGGATGGGTCTTGCAGCTCGCAAATTTATACAAGGCCCATCACCTCTAGTAGTTATCCAAGCTTGTTAGATAATCAAGCGCACTACCAAAAAACTTCATACCTACGGGTGTGGCTTGCAGCTCGCAAATTAATACAAGTCCCATCACCTCACGCAGCATTGATACTATAGCTGCAACTCACTACACAAACTCATAACTACGAGCGCGAATCGTAAAGCTAAACATAGCCTTTGCAAAAGTGCGCCACCTTTTTCTATTAGAGAAGCAATGTGGGGCTCCAAAGTGTTGGGGCCCTTTGTCTTCTAAAGCTGCATGACGGTCATGCAGATTTTCAATACGGTAGTGAGTGAAAATTTTTAGAGCATTGTAATTGAAATTACTAGCACTTAGCTAACTAATTGTTTTCCGCTGTCAAATAATTAGAACGTGATCTAATTTTTCAACTTGCAAAAGGCAATTCTATCTCTTTTATCCACATTTGTATTTGCACGTATCGCGCTTCTTTCAAATGCTCTTGAGCTCTACGGCACTAATATAAGTCCTGTAGCTTTGAAAATATATCAGATCGGAAGAGCACACGTCTGAACTCCAGTCA
>NZ_CABTML010000032.1:0-14001 GCF_902485895.1 uncultured Anaerobiospirillum sp.
ATGTAATGGTAACGTTCTGCGCTCAAGCCTGCTTTTTAAGAGCTTAATAGCACTGAGCAGCTGAGTCTATAAAAAGATAATTGTCTTTTATATGCCATTCTTAAATTATAGACACAACTCCCCAATGTCAGAGTTAATCTAGTTAACTACGGACAGCTTTTGTTGCTGTATTACAATTGCATAAGCTAGTTAAGTTGCTAGTTTTTATAAGGCCTTGTGGCGAAAAGTAGCTGAGTTTTTTCCTTTTGGGCTATTAAATTCTTACGAAAAATGGCACAATGTACGGTTTCAGTCGAAGTTTTTGTTGCCAACCGAGAGTGGTGAGACATTTGTATACCAAGATTTTAGGTACCGGCGGCTATTTGCCTGCGCAGGTTAGAACAAATGCTGATTTAGAGCAGATGGTTGAAACATCCGATACGTGGATTGTTGAGCGTACCGGTATCCATGAAAGAAGAGTTGCCTCTGATACAGAGACTGCTTCTTATATGGGATCCCAAGCTGCCCTCAAAGCTTTGGAAGCTGCAGGTTTAGAAGCTAGCGCCATTGATGCAGTGGTTTGCGCCACTACCTCATCGCAAAATGCCTTCCCATCAACTGCTTGTGAGATTGCCTTAGCTTTAGGCATCAAAGAGATTCCTGCTTTTGACGTAGCTGCAGCATGTGCTGGCTTTAGCTATGCCTATAGCGTTGCTCACAACATGATCTTATGCGGTCAGGCAAAGAATGTTTTAGTAGTTGGTTCTGACACCTTATCCCATGCTTGCGATCCAACTGATCGCGGTACCATCATCCTCTTTGGTGATGGCGCGGGCGCTGTTATTCTTGGTCAGTCTGAAGAGCCAGGCACTCTTGCAGTTAAGCTCTCCTCAGATCCAACTCGTGGCGATTTATTATGTCTGCCATACGCCAAGCGCGGCACTTGCCCAAATACCGATGCCTATCTGTTTATGAAGGGCAACGATGTATTTAAGCACGCTGTTACTATGCTCTCTAATCTCGTTAAAGAGACTTTAGATATGGCTGGTCTTAAGGAAGAAGATCTCGATTTCCTCGTTCCTCATCAGGCCAACTTACGTATCATTAGCGCCACTGCTCGTAAGCTTAAGCTTGACATGTCTCAGGTTATCGTAACCTTAGATAAGCATGGCAATACCTCAGCAGCCTCCGTACCTTTAGCTTTAGATGAGGGTATTCGTTCAGGCCGCATTCAGCGTGGACAAAACTTACTGCTTGAGTCATTCGGCGGTGGTTTTGTTTGGGGCTCAGCCTTAGTTCGCTACTAATCACAATGGCTAAGTATCTGCCTTATAGGCCCGATACATCCAAGATTTCATTACGTCATCTGACGTAAGATATTAAAACGCAGCTTTCTTTTAAATAAGGACATCTTTGGCTCAATGCATAAAGTTGTAGAGCTTATAAGTTAATGTGCCATTGGCGATACTTAATAACTTAATAGGCGTTTAAGCTGCGTTGTTTAACATATCAGTAAACATTTTCCCTTCTCTTATCATTCCCATTTGACTCATCTTTATAAGTGTTGTTTGCATCGCATTCAATGATGTCTTTATATGGTATGTTTAAGGGTTGGCTCAGTGTAGAAGCTGCATTTTTGCAAACCTTACCTTTTGCAAAGCGGTCGATGTCGCGAGACATGGTGTTTATACATTGAGTAATGCTTTTCCATCAATTTGACAGGAGTAATGTGGGCAATTAGGTTTTTCCTGAGAGTTCACTAATTGTTACTATGAAGTCATTTGCAGTTGTTTTCCCAGGTCAAGGTTCTCAGTCAGTTGGCATGCTTGAGTCATTCATGTCAGATGCTATCGTGGCTAAAACCTTTGAAGAGGCTAACGAGGCTCTTGGTTACGACTTAAAGAAGATCGTTCTTGAAGGTCCAGATACTGAGCTCAACAAGACTGAAATTACTCAGCCAGCAATCTTAACTGCCTCTGTAGCAGCATTCCGCGCTTTCAAGGCCGCTTTAGGCGACGCTGCTCCTAAGGCATGTGCTGGTCACTCCTTAGGTGAGTACAGTGCCTTAGTTGCTGCAGGTGCATTAGACTTTGCTGATGCTGTTCGTTTAGTTCGTCTGCGTGGTCAGGCTATGCAGGAGGCTGTTCCTGCTGGTGTTGGCGCTATGATGGCTGTTTTAGGTTTAGAAGACGACGTTATCGTTTCAACCTGTGCTGAGGTTTCAAAGGACGGTGACGCAGTTTGGGCAGCTAACTTCAATACTCCTGGTCAGGTTGTAATCTCCGGCGCTAAGGATGCAGTTGCTCGCGCAGGTGAGGCTTTTGCTGCTAAGGGCGCACGTCGTTGTGTAGCTCTTCCAGTTTCTGTTCCATCACACTGCCCAATGATGCAGTCCGCTGCAGACAAGCTTGCTGATGCTTTAGCTAAGCTTGATCTTAAAGATGCTTCCATCCCTGTATATGCAAACGTATTAGCTTCAGCCATTACTACTAAGGCTGACATCGTTGATAGCCTCATCAAGCAGCTCATCGGCTCTGTTCGTTGGGTTGAGTCTGTTCAGAAGATGAAGGCAGACGGCATCGAGGCATTAATCGAAGTTGGTCCAGGCAAGGTATTAACCGGTCTTAACCGTAAGATCGACAAGAGCTTTGTTACTGGCAACATCGCAAGCGCTGAAGAGATTGCCAAGGTTATTGAGAGCCTCAACGCCTAAGTTAAGGTTCACATAAGCATCTGAGCAAAAATGTAATACGGCCTAGGATTTAACCTAGGCTTAGTTAAGGCCAAGATGCTTTAAGATTCAAATTTTCATTCACGAGACATTGAACATGATTAATCTGGATTTTGCAGGTAAGGTTGTTCTAGTAACTGGCGCTAGCCGTGGTATCGGTAAGGCCATTGCAAGTGCATTTGCAGCATTAAACGCAACTGTTATTGGTACCGCTACCTCAGAGTCTGGTGCTCAGGCAATCACTGAGTACTTAGGCGGCAAGGGCCACGGTATGGTCTTAAACTCTTTAGAGCCTGCTACTTTTGCAGACTTTGTTAAGGCTGTTGAAGAGAAGGCTGGCGGCACTGTTGATATCTTAGTTAACAACGCTGGTATTACTCGTGACAACCTCTTCATGCGTATGAAGGATGAGGAGTGGGATCAGGTTATCTCTTGCAACCTGACTGCCGTTTCTAAGCTTTGCCAGCTGTGCATGCGCGGCATGATGAAGAAGCGCAATGGCCGCATCATCAACATCACCTCTGTTGTTGGTGAGACTGGTAATGTTGGTCAGTGTAACTACGCTGCTGCTAAGGCAGGTCTCATTGGCTTCTCTAAGTCTCTTGCCAAGGAATTAGCTGCCCGTAACGTAACTGTTAACTGCGTAGCTCCAGGCTTTATCACCACCGACATGACTGCTGTTTTATCAGACGAGATCAAGGAGCAGTTATTAAAGGCTGTTCCTCTTGGTGCTATGGGCAGCGCTGACGACATTGCTGATGCTGTTGTTTTCTTAGCTTCTGATGGTGCTAAGTACATCACTGGTACTACCATTGATGTAAACGGCGGTATGTACTGCGTCTAATTTTTTAAGCCTGATTGACAGTAATATGGCAATACAGCCCCTTAACTTTGGGACTGCAAGGAAAATTCAAGGGCACAGGATATTAGCTAATTAAGTTTTTATTTATGTGTCTGTATGCAAAGCAAAATGCTTTAGTCACTGATCAAGATCATGATTTAGAGATTTTGCTAAGTTTTGTCTTTGGAATTGAGTCAAAGCTCGCATAGTTCTATACAAATTTAGCCAAAGTATTGTGATTAGGCTTAGTATAAACCGTAAGATATTGCTCAATATGAGCACTCATGCGGTAGTGCGATCAAGCTTTAGAGCAAGTCTGAAAGACACTTCTTAAAGTGGTCATACTTTAAGGGTGCGATAGATGTCTGATGAGAACTGTCAGTCTAGGTTCTAGTTAGCGCTAGGACCTTAGCTACACCCATTTGTTAGTGTGAACAACGGCATATTAAGCAAAAATAGCCGATTTTTCAGGGCTTTACACTATTCAAGCGGAATGTTCTTGTATATAATCAGCATCGAACAGTTCTTGCGATTTCTTGACTGAAAAAGAATCTATGGTTTTATTCAGTT
Source organism: uncultured Anaerobiospirillum sp. (assembly GCF_902485895.1). NCBI lineage: Bacteria > Pseudomonadati > Pseudomonadota > Gammaproteobacteria > Aeromonadales > Succinivibrionaceae > Anaerobiospirillum > uncultured Anaerobiospirillum sp. The sequence continues at coordinate 4,122 of NZ_CABTML010000032.1, forward strand.
AAGAGTGCAACTACTCAACCGCCTTGTTTGTCGAGCTGCAGTTGTGTCAGCCCAACATCCGGTATTTCCGGTACGGGCCAGCCAGTCGGTAACCGGTGTTGAGAACAGTTTGGCTAGGTTCTGACTGTCTAGAGCGGATTTACATCTTGGCCGTCTTTATTGATGGCTCTTGATACCACCTATGTGATAGAGTAGCTAGGCTTTATTGCCTATGCCTACTACAGTCAGATTTCTTTCTCCAACATTGTGTTGGATGACACTTACTAAGGACAGAAGTGCTAAGCACTCTGACGGGAAAAAATGAGCGATAACAACATTGAAGAACGCGTAAAGAAGATTATTGTTGACATGTTAGGCGTAAAGGCCGAGGATGTCGTTCCTGAGGCATCATTCGTCAATGATCTGGGCGCTGACTCTTTAGATACTGTAGAGCTCGTAATGGCTCTGGAAGAAGAGTTCGAGACCGAGATTCCTGATGAGGAAGCTGAGCAGATCAACACTGTTCAAGCAGCTATCGACTACATCAAGTCACACCAGGAGTAATACTTGCGCTGCTCTAGCAGCTTAAGTATTAGCAGCGGTACAGCCTAGCTGTACCGTCTGTTACTCATACAAACAGCAAGCCTCGGCTTGCTTGTTTTGTTTATAGGCCTTAGAAATATAAGGCAACACCATAACTATTCATAAGTTGCTACACATTAAAAATCACAGCATGTGTTGGTTTTGTTCGATTAGTCTATTCCCTCTACAAAATTAAACGCGCTGTATACGCCTTTGACGCATAGATATCGTATTATCATTACTCTAAGTAATTGAGCATAAGGCCATTGTGTGGTAATGTGTGATGTTTGCAGTCAATATTGACTGCTCAAAGTACAATTCTATGTCCTATGACTGTAAGAGCTTGTACAAGATTGTAAGCTTCAGTCTTAACATAGAGCATTGCAAGTTGCTTGTACAAAGAAATATGTTTTATAGGCAGCGCCTAAAACCTGTATTCTTCGGTATCCTACCAATTCTTAATGGGTAGACGAGGCCGGAGCGCTGCAATATAACAATTTAGCAATTACTATTTTGGAGGCATTAACGGTGCAAAAGCGCAGGGTAGTAGTGACCGGTCTTGGCATGTTAAGCCCGGTGGGTAACACTGCAGAAGAATCTTGGCAGAATTTACTCGCAGGAAAGAGTGGCATCTCAACCATTGAGCATTTCGACACCAGCGCCTTTTCGGTAAAGATCGCCGGCCTGGTTAAGAACTTCAATCCAGAGGATTTCGGAATTACTCGTAAAGACGAGCGTAAGATGGATCCTTTCATCCAGTATGGTATCGCTGCTGGTCTGATGGCTTTTGAAGATTCTAAGCTTGAGGTTACTCCTGAAAATGCCGAGCGCATGGGCGTAATGATTGGCTCAGGTATTGGTGGTTTAGGTTTAATTGAGCAGAACATTAATGGTTTAGCTCAGAAGGGCATTAAGGGTATCTCCCCATTCTTCGTTCCATCAACCATCATCAACATGGTTTCTGGCCACTTATCTATTCTTAAGGGCTTAAAGGGTCCTAACCTGGCCTCTGTAACTGCTTGTGCATCCGGTACTCACGCTATCGGTCTGTCAGCTCGTCTGATTGCTTGCGGTGATGCTGATGTAATGTTAGCTGGTGGTGCTGAGAAGGCTTCAACCCCAATGGGTATTGGTGGCTTCTCTGCCTTAAAGGCATTATCCACCCGTAACGATGAGCCAGAAAAGGCATCCCGTCCTTGGGATGAGGGCCGTGACGGCTTCGTATTAGGTGATGGTGCTGGTGTTCTCGTATTAGAAGAGTACGAGCACGCTAAGGCACGTGGCGCAAAGATCTATGCTGAGTTAGTTGGCTTTGGCATGTCTGGCGATGCTTACCACATGACCGCTACCCCAGAAGATGGTGAGGGTGCACGTCGCGCTATGCTTAACGCTTTACGCGATGCTGATGTTAAGCCAGAAGAGATTGGTTATATCAACGCTCACGGTACTTCAACTCACGTTGGTGATATTTCTGAGCTGCGTGCAGCTAAGGCTATCTTCGGTGAGGCTCCTGCTAAGACTGTAATGAGCTCAACCAAGTCTATGACTGGTCACTTATTAGGCGCTGCAGGTGCTATTGAGGCAATCATCACTGTTCTTGCTGTACGTGATCAGAAGTGCCCACCTACTATCAACTTAGAGAACCCAGCTGAGGAAGTAGGCCAGTTCAATTTAGTTCCAAACAAGGCTATCGATCACGAGATTAACTATGCAATCTCCAACAGCTTTGGCTTTGGTGGAACTAACGGCTCTCTGCTGTTCAAGCGCGTTTAATGTACTAGTTTGAGTAAGCTTAATTAAAAGCTTCTCAAGCCTATAGTCATTACGACTTACAGGCCCCTGATAAAAACTTATCGGGGGCTTGTTGTTTTTAAGTCAGCAAGATTTAACCATGCCCGTATCAGGCTCTTTGCCACCTTTTTAGCAAAGTAATGTACGCGCTCAGCGCTATATAGTTGTTAATGACACATGTTCATCAAGCTAAAAGTAAGGATATTTGAGTCTTTATTGTGAGAAAGGGCTAAGAATCAGTACTAGAGCCTAGGATTAGACGCTCTTTAAGGTTAACTTTAATTTACGGTTTGTGTTGCCTAGTACGGCACATTCACTATGGCCTAGCCTATTAGGACAATCAAATGAGCAATCTTGAGCTTCCTTCTTTAAAGATCAACAACAAAGTAACTATCTCAAGACAGATCTATACTTTCTTGAGACATATCATTACTACAGCTTCGATCTCTCCTGGTACTAGCATTTCTGAAAATGAGCTGTCTAAACACTTCAATGTTTCCCGTCAGCCAGTTCGAGAGGCTTTAACCACTTTAGAGCATGACGGACTTATCACCATCATTCCGCAAAAAGGTACTGTGGTTAAGCGTATTTCTGTAGCCAATCTCAAGAGCGTGGTCTTTATTCGTGAAGCTTTAGAGTGTGCATCTTTGGATAACATCAGCAATCTGCCACCAGCTAAGCTGTCTAAAGCCTTAAGAAAACTGCACAACAACCTCGATGATCAGCGTAGGAAAGTAGATCCGTGTAACTTAGCCTCATCATTTTTGCCTATTGATGATAAGTTCCATGAAATCATCTGCTCTTTCTCTGATTGCTCTATGACTTGGGATGCCATTCAATCGATTAAAGGACAGCTTGATCGTATTCGTTATTTAGCTATGGGCTCAGATCACCCGATCTCGCCAATTGAGAAGCTTATTGCCGAACATGAAGAGGTAGTTAAGGCCATCGATAAAGGTGATATTGAAGAGGCTAAGCGCCTGTTACGCTATCACCTGCACGAGATCATGCAAACCCATGTCTCAATTCGTCAGCAGTATTCAGAGTGGTTCGAACCAGAAAACTAAGCTGAGCCAAGCTAAACATAAATGCTAAACACAAAGTTAAGCACTAACGCTCAGCCCCTCAAGCCTGCCATCGAGCAGGCTTTGCTGTCTTTACACGCACAACAAAAAACAACAAATGCCCACCAAAACCCCAATAAACTAAAACGCCCACACTCGGTCAAACCACGAAAGAGATTGCCTAGACGCTCATACAGCGACATTTAAAGCATTTACGTACATTGAGTGCTAAATTAATAGAGAGCGCTATACGCGCACTCTATGATGCGCTATGCGAACGCTAAAGTAAGACAGAAAGATGAAAGTCATACGCCATTGCAAAGTATGTCACTATGAAGATAAGACCGCAAAGAAGATAAGACTAGCAAGAAGGTAAGAGCACAGGGGACTTGTTAGGCTAAAAGCCAATGCTATGCATCAAAGATGACAGTGCATAGCATGGTCAGAAATACAAAGATATGCGGTAAAGATGTGCAATAAAGAGATGCACAACGCTATGTAGCAACGAGATGCAGCAAGGAGCTGATAGTCCAACCAACATGATGGCACGAATGACCCAAAAGACTAGGTTATGTGGTTGGGGCTTTGGATAAATAGGGCATAGACTTTAGCTTTTTAGTAGCAAGTCCATGCCGCCAAAGTGCCTAGATATCGTCTTCCTCGTCAACAGATACGTAGGTATTGTCATCTTCAAAATCAGCGCCACCAGTTACTAAAGCGATAGACTCTGGAGTAAACCAATCGCTGAAGTTGCGCATTATATCTTTGTGGGTATCTAAGATCTTATGCAGGTGGATATGTAACAGCTCAATGGCCTTATCAAGATTGTCTTTAGCGAGTTCATCATAGATTTCTTGATGCTCGTTAGTAATCCCATCAGTGTGGCCACGTAAGTCAAAGGATAAGAAGCGAATACGATCCATCTGTCCCTTGATTCCCTGTACAGTCTCCCAGGCCATATCAGCACCTGAGATAGAGCAAAGCTTCTTGTGGAAAAGGTCGTCTAAACGCAAGTACTCGGACTTTAACTTGCTGTCTTTAACAACATTGCGCTGCATGTTCAGCACTTTGTTTAAAGTCTCTAAGTGGCTCTTCTTCTCGGCATCAGTAAGATTTGCAAAGTTGCGTACGCACTCTTTTTCGATAGCGCAACGAACAAATACAGTTTGGTAGAGCTCTTTAATGCAGATGTGCTCAACAATAGAACCGCGCTGTGGCAGTACAGATAATAAGCCTTCATAGCTAAGACGCATTAAGGCTTCACGTACTGGCTGACGGGAGACGTTGAAGTGCTCTGAAAGAGAGTTTTCAGACAGAATGGTGCCAGGCTTTAAATTGGTTTCAGTAATCTGCTTACGCAGGAAGTCGTGAATTTGTGGGCTAATGACTTTCTTTGGCGATAGTCTAAGCTTTGGAAGATTGTGAACTCCTGCAACTGACATTACAAAACCTCTTTGTATTACTAGTGATAGCTACCATGTTTAGCAAAGCCAAAGATCAAATAGTAAGTACAACAAAGGTCTATATACCTTTCAAAATACTAAGATCTCAAAGGCTTCCACAACTGAAGATGGCACACTACCAAAGTGAATCAAGCCGATATGTCGACACCTGTCGCCTAGTATACTAGTTACTAGTTAAGCTGATTATTCACTTACTTTTACATAACCACAATCAATGTAAGTAAAAGCAGTTCTCTTTAGTACATCAACAAACTTTATCAATTATAGCAAAATCACGCAATTAAGCCTAATTACGACATTATCGCAACCAAGGTTCATCTGAGTAAACCCTACATAACAGCGTACATAGCACAATACTTGACTACTAGTATCCTAGTTTTTAGTTAAGATATTTTACACAAGTATATTAGCATATTGTGAAACGCCTCTCGCAAAAATCCAAAAAACCACCACTCTTTCCTAAATCTACATACCCATACAGTAGCCTAACTACAACTTATCAGCGTCTCAAAAATCTTTGCATATTAACTCGGTAGCAACAGTACCCATACCAAATGCCCAAGTACTACGCCAATCTTTGCAAATATATCGCTCCGCCAACCATGTGCCCCATCCTAAAGAGCGCACGTAGTACATAATTCTTTGCAAAGAATTACTGTGCAAATAGCCGTTAACTTCAAAAGGCATGTGTAGTAAGCAATTCTTTGCATGCTAAATCCCTCTACCAAACTCGTGACACAAGACCAAAAGCTCATGTAGTAAATAGTTCTTTGCATGCTAAATCGCTCTTCACTAAGCATGTGAAAAGTTGAGCAGACCATGTACGCTATTCTTGGCATATTAAATACTGCGCAAAAACGAAAAAGCCCCAGTACCTGTCAAGGTTCTGGGGCTTTTGACTAACTAATTAGTCGTAAGAAAGAATTGACTAGCCTAAGAGGCTTAAGCCCAGCTGAGGACGGGTGTTAGCCTGCATCAGCATAGAGGCTGCAGCCTGCTGAATGATTGACTGCTGTGAAAGGTTAGCAGACTCTTCAGCAAAGTCAGCATCACGAATACGTGAGCGTGCATCAGCTTCGTTAGCAGCAACGTTTGACTGGTTGCGGATAGAGCTCTCAAGACGATTTTGGATGGCACCTAAATCGGCACGCTGACTATCAACGTAGCCAATCATCTTATCCATATAATCAATAATATTAGCCGCCATGCCTGCGCCAGTGAAGTTTACCTTCATAGTATCGCCGTTAGCAGCCTTTACGAAAGCCTTATCAGCAGCAGCTTGATCTACAAACTCACCTGCTGCAATACCAGCCTTTTGTGCAGCAGCAGAGAACTGAAGGTTTACAAGGCCGAAACTGATAGTATCGCCCTTATTTGAGCCTATGTGAAACAAATCATCCAGTCAAGTACTTTTTATACAGCAGATAGCGTGCCAGAACAGCAGCAAAAGATTTGACGCGATTCTGAGCGTCAAATCTACAAAAGCGCATGAGCCCCTCTCGGCTCATGCAACATTTATGGTTGCAGCAGCGGCAAGCATTGCCGCTGCGAAACCACTTTTAAAAATACAGCACGTTAGTGCTGCTTAAGTTGAGAGAGCGTACCTGCAGATATTCTCTCTTCATACAAAATGCGCATATATAAGCGAAGCGCTGGCTGATGCCAGGCTAATATTACGGCCGCTTAATGGTTTTGGTAGGGTACTGTGATAGGGTCTTTAAACGTAAAAATTGGCGACAATACTACTGCAAAAAATAACTTCTCAACCATGTGCTATTGTGTCGGCATAGCCTAGTCTTAGAACAACATGACCTATGTAATGCCTCTCATATGAGGGCTTAGATTTAGTTAAGTTTGGTCAAATTTTGGGCGCACGATCCCTGTGGCGCTTAATGCACCAGGATCAAATTAGCGCTCTAGTTATATGCTTCTAAGACTGGTTAAACCATAGCACATTCCTTCTGTACCAATACAAGATCCGACTTCATGAATGTCTAGTGTTAGCTATTCTTCTTTTCGCAAACAGTTGTTATTGATACATGCTTGGTTGATAAGTTCATCTTTGCTGACTCATTTGGGACGGCGAAAGTTCTCTTACGGAACGACTCTATGGTATGTCTTTATTGTTGACAATAATTAAAGGATCTGTGTCAACGACTGGTCCGTTTATGAGCCCTGGTTGTAGCTTAAGTCGCTCGAGATTTGACTTTAAGAATGTGAATTCCGAGTGTTCTGGTGATCGATACGAAAAAAGAGACTTATGCAACAGTTTATGGGGCCTCCCGAAAGAGGCGGTTAACTGCTACATATCTATGTCAAGGCCGCAGCCGCTTAGGCTGCGCCGTAGGGTAGCCTTGACATAGATATGTAGCAGTGACAATGGGAAAGGGTCGGCGGGTCCGACAAAGGGACCCGCCGACCGATACTTTGCTTAATCTGGTTACACGGTATGTCGTGTCCTATAGTTTAGTGAGCCAAATGGTGTGGGCCGGCATACGCTGGCAGCCTGCACTAAAGGTCAGGCAGGTCGTCAGACTTCAACTCTGATATAGTCTTGTTGGTAGTCTTTCCAGCAGTCGAGGCTTTTGCTTTCTTTCTCTTAGCATTAGCCTCTAACTTTGCGCCTGAGATTGCGGCTCCGGCTTCCACAGTTTTCATTCTCTTTTTGTGCTCTTTGATTAAGCTGTCACGCTCTTTTAATGTTAATGACTGATTGTATTGAGATAGGCTTAAAAGTACTGGTTTTTTGGCTTCGTACCTAATGTAGCTATCATCGCCTTTATACCAAGGCACATCATAGCTATGATGCATTTCTGGTACATATGACGGAACTACTTTAGGAGGAGCTAAAGGAACCCACTCTTGCTTGCTGTCATTAAACACTCTTACAACAAGGTGTTTATCAAGGTTCTGATCATACTTGTTACCTTTAAGAATGATGATTGCTATCTGTAAAAGTCTATTAGAAATTGACACAGCAATCTTCTTATTAGGGATTCCACGAATTACCTTATCAATAACCCATGAGCGTACTTCATAACCTTCCTTTTTGGACTTTTTCCATGCCTTCAAATGAACATTTAAAATATTCATTGAAGCTTGGTAAAGACATCTTTTTAGCTCAGGCAAGCCTCTCTTACTAATGCCTAGCTGAACGGTTACACCGCCAGTACCAGTATGTTTTGGAACGCAGCCTACGTACTTTAAAATAGCCTTTCTTGAAAGATCTGCATTAATAAGCGGTGCGACGTGTGCAAGTATTCCAGTTGCAAGTGTAGGTCCAATACCTTTAACAGCCATAAGATCATGGGCCAATAGGTCAAAAAATGCGAATCGCTTAATAGATGCATCCACTTGTGAGTCAATCTTTAGACAGTTGTATAAGTCCTTTAAATAGATGTGCGTTGTATTGATCTTTACTACGTCGTGAATGCTCATCTTTGCTTCAAGCATATGAGATAAAAAGCTTGGATCTTTTATGATTAGATTATGGACTCTTGAGTCAAACTCATGTTCAAGAAGATCATTCTCTTGTTCATTATCTTTAAGAAGCAGGTTTCTAGCGTTAGATGCGAGAATCGTAGTTACTATCAAATGCTTCGCATACATTATTGGACTTTCTTGCGGAGCTACCTTGTAACCTCTTTCGTTAAGGTACGCCTTAAGCCTATTATTTGCCATAGTTAGGCTCTTTGTGCTTTGTTCTTTAAGTGTAAGAAGACTGGCAAGAGCTGCTTCATCCTCATTTTTAAGCACGACCTCTTTGATATCTGTAGTTGGGCCACAAATGAGAGATGTTAGATATGTTTGATAAATTGCACGAGCATCGTGATTATCGTTCTTATCTGCATTACGAAAGCCTGATACTGTAGAAGCATTGTAGGCATGAGGACAAAGACCATATTTCCTAGCTTCGCCACCTAACCAATTTGATGTGCTGCATGCTTCATAGACTATATGGCAACCACGAGGAAGAGCGGAAAAGATCTCATCAAGATCATGGACTTTAAAGGCAATATAAAAGCCTTCAACCTCTGGCTTGTCGCCATTATTATCGGTAATCTCAAAGAAGCCGCTATATTCGAACTTAGCGATATCTAAGGCCAAGACAAAAATGTTGGATGCGACTTTCTTAAACTTTGCCAAAGTAATCTTTGTTGGAGCTTTACCGCTTATAGACTCATTACGTGCATTGGCAAGCTCAACAAGCGAGTTTGCCCCGTAGTTGCAATACAGCTGATCTTCAATGAATTCTGCTGGCTTGATCTCTTCTGCATTGGTTTTAGTGAATAAGACCTCATTGGCATCAAACATCAGTGGAGGAGCAGGTAAAATCTCTGGAGCAGCCAGTTGAATTGACTTCTGCAACAACAATGCAGCATCGTCGTTGGTAGATACAGTATTTTCTGCGGCTTTTGAGTCAATTACTTTCTCAGATGGAGCGGCTTTAGTTGTTTTCTTAGAGGTAGCCTTCTTAGTTGATGAGGTTGAGGAAGAAGTCTTAGCAGAAGTCTTCTTGGTTGATGAGGTTGTGGTAGAAGTCTTAGCGGAAGTCTTCTTGGTTGATGAGGTTGTGGTAGAAGTCTTAGCGGAAGTCTTCTTAGCAGATGATGCTTTTTTAGATGTCTTTGCTACTTTTGAAGCAGGAGTGGTGGAGTTGGTAGAAAGGGTTGCATTGTCAAGACAGGTATTGTCCTGAGCGGAGGTGGTAATCTTTGCAGACATGTTTTTTCTCGCAAGTGAAGAATTTAACAAAAGCCTGAAAGACTGCTATACTAGCCCCAGTGTTTTATTGGTGGTGGCGTTTGCAGTCTTTCGCTGTGAACGCACATCTTAACACACTGATCATAGTATCTTCCGAGATTGGACTCGGTTATCTTGGTAAAAGCAATAAATTTAGTGTAAGAACGAAAAGAATTAGTGGCAAACTAAGTCGCGGGAAAAGACAAGTTTGCGAGATTGCAGCACCAAAAAGTCTTTCAGAGGTGTTTCACTAAATTC
>NZ_CABTML010000033.1:0-5824 GCF_902485895.1 uncultured Anaerobiospirillum sp.
CTCTAAAGCATCAAGCTCAATCTTATTTTCTTTGGCTACATAACTCTTTGACTGGGACATGGGGACTCCTAATTTCCTACTTCTAGAAAATTATATCAAATTCATCTCCTCAAGTTGCGACTTGTCACAACCTGGTTCTGACTTGGCCAAGCTAGGCTCACATGTCACGCTTAGGCTTGGTTGAGGTTTAGGTAGGATAGGTTGCACCGCTGCAAGGCTCGAGTCTATCTAGGCTAGATTGTGGCGATGAAAGGCTTGAGTCTATCTAGGAGAGATTCGCATTGAGCTCTGATATGAGAGCTAGGACGCTTATAGGCCGGTGGTGAGGATGTGGATGGCGGGCAAAGAAAAAGCGCAGCTTGCGCTGCGCTTTATGTGGCCATGTAGGCCTGTAAGGATTTTGGGTATGTGTCCCTGACTAAGCAATGCTTAATCAGGGTGATTGCGACTCTTGTTAGGAGAGTCGTGAGAGTGATTACTCTTGTGGAGGGAGCTTGCGCCCGTTTTCGATAGCACGCTGCTGTCTTTCACGGATGCGAGCCTCTTCGATTTCAGCCATCTTCTTCTTTTGATCTGCAGGAATGTACTTAGTGAAGTAACGCATTACTAGTACGAAGAATACAGGCACGAAGAAAATAGCCAAGATGGTAGCTGAGAGCATACCGCCGATAACGCAGATACCAATCTCATTTCGACCTGCCGCACCAGCACCTGAGGAGATAGCTAATGGCAGCACACCGAGCACGAATGCAGCAGAGGTCATTAAGATAGGGCGCAGACGGATACGTGCCGCCTCAATAACTGAGTCTGTCAGGCGGTGGCCCTTGTCATAGAGCTCCTTTGCGAACTCTACAATCAAGATCGCGTTCTTAGCTGACAGACCTACAGTAGTTAAAAGACCTACTTGGAAGTACACGTCATTTCTTAAGACTGTTTGTACTGGCAGGTACTGGGTAATCAGAGCAGCTAATACCGCACCGATAATACCAAGTGGAACCACAAGCATAACAGCAAAAGGAATGGACCAAGACTCATATAAAGCTGCTAAAGACAGGAATACGATGAGTAATGATACTGCGTATAAGAGTGGAGCCTGTGAGCCAGACAGACGCTCTTGGAATGAAACGCCAGTCCATGAAATACCATAGCCAGATGGCAGTACTTCACGAGCGATACGCTCCATTTCATTCATAGCCTCACCAGTTGAAACACCAGGAGCTGGGGCACCTTGAATGTTCATGGCACCTACACCGTTAAAACGCTCAAGACGTGGGGAACCAAAGTCCCACTGAGTGCGAATGAACGCTGAGCAAGGAACCATTTGGCCCTTGTTGTTACGTACATACCACTTATTAAGGTCGAGCTCATTCATACGGGCATCTGCTTCGGCCTGAACGAACACCTTCTTAACACGAGCGTGTTCCATGAAGTTATCGACATAAGCAGAACCCCATGCTACAGATAAGGTGCTATTAATATCAGAAATGGTCAGACCTAAAGCTAAGGCCTTCTCATAATCGATATTCAGCTTGAACTGAGGAGTATCTTCTTGTCCGTTAGCACGAACCTGCATTAACAGAGGTGACTGCTGTGCGGCATAGATATACTCTTGGCGCATCTTGGTGAGGGCTTCATGACCGGCACCGCCATTATCTTGCAGATAGAGCTCGAAACCAGAGGCAACACCGAGCTCAGGAATAGCAGGGAGGTTGAAGGCAAAAGCCAGACCCTCACGAATGCCCATTAAAGGCATGTAAGAACGGTTTACGATAGCATCAGCATGCTGATCAGCGCGGGTGCGCACAGACCAGTCCTTTAAGCGTAAGAATGCCATACCAGCATTCTGGCCAGCACCTGAGAATGAGAAGCCACTAATGGACATGATGGACTCAATGTTTTCACCTTCTGCAGTGGTGAAGTAATTGGAGATCTTGTCAAGTGCGCTATTGGTCTTTTCAACAGTGGATCCTGCAGGCAGACTTACCATGGCCATGAGCACACCTTGGTCTTCGTTTGGTAAGAAGGCTGAAGGAATGCGCATGAAGCAGAATACTAAAGCTGCACAGATAGCAAAGTAAGCTACGATCTGACGCTTTAACTGATTTACTACCTTGCTTACGTGCTTTTGATAAGAGTGAGATGCTAAATCAAAAGCCTTATTAAACCAAGTAAAGAACTTGGTTACAGGCTTCATCAGGATATCACCCTTGTCTTTAGCAAAAGCCATAGCCTTATTTTTAGGAGCAGCCTCACGCTGTTCTTTAGATAAGAGCATGGTGGCACACAGTGCTGGAGTCAAAATCAGGGCTACTAATACTGAAAGCACCATGGAAGATACGATGGTAATAGAGAACTGACGATAAATAACACCAGTAGAACCACCGAAGAAAGCCATAGGAATGAATACAGCTGACAGTACCAGTGCAATACCGATAAGAGCGCCAGTAATCTGATCCATGGACTTAATGGTTGCCTGACGAGGAGGTAACTCCTCTTCATCCATAATACGTTCTACGTTCTCTACTACCACAATGGCGTCGTCAACGAGCAGACCGATGGCCAGCACAATACCGAACATGGTCAGAGTGTTAATGGAGAAGCCGAGCACCGCCATGATGGCGAAGGTACCTAAAAGCACCACAGGCACAGTAATAGAAGGAATCAAGGTTGCGCGGAAGTTCTGTAAGAACAGATACATAATCAGCACAACGAGCACGACAGCTTCGATTAAGGTCTGGAATACTTCCTCAATGGATACCTTAATAAACTCAGTGGTGTCGTATGGATAATCAAGCTCAATCCACTCAGGGAAATATGCTGAGAGCTCGTCCATCAGTGCTTTAACGTTCTTAGCAGTATCCAGAGCGTTAGCGCCTGAGGCCAGACGAATTGCAATACCAGTAGAATCTTTGCCATTGTAGGTAGCGCCGATCTGATAGGACTCAGAGCCAAGCTCAATTCTAGCCACATCCTTTAAACGCACCATGGTGCCGTCAGTGTTAACGCGTAGCAGAATGTTTTCAAACTGCTCAACGTTCTCAAGACGCTTCTGACCAGTAATAGAGTAAGAGTATTGCTGGCCTGGAACAGCAGGAGTACCACCTAAAGAACCATAGGTTACCTGGGCATTTTGAGCCTTAATAGCTGCAGTAATCTCAGGAACAGTAATAGCTAAGTTAGTAAGCTTTTCTGGGTCTAACCAGATACGCATGGCAAACTCAGAGCCGAATACCTGTAGATCACCTACGCCAGCAACACGAGCTAATGGCTCACGAATGTTGGCGAAGATGTAGTCAGACAGGTCAGTACGGTTATGCAGAGTATCTTTAGTGCTAAGACCGACCACCATTAAGAAGGCATCGGTAGACTTAGACACGTTAACACCATTAGTCTGCACTACTGCTGGTAACTGTGACTGGGTCTGCTGGAGCTTGTTTTGTACCTGCACCTGAGCAATATCAGGATCGGTACCAGGCTCGAAAGTAATGGTAATAGAAGAGTTACCGTACGAGTCAGAGTTAGCTGACATGTACATATAACCGTCAAGACCCGTCATATTCTGCTCAATAATCTGTGTTACTGAGCGCTCCACGGTAGAAGCATCAGCACCTGGATAAGAGGCGCGGATGGATACTGCAGGAGGTGCAATAGTCGGGTATTGGGATACTGGCAAGGTAAATACAGATACGATACCTGCCAGCATAATTACGATCGCAATAACCCATGCAAAGATAGGGCGATCGATAAAGAAACGTGCCATAAAGCTATATTCCTTCGCAGCGCTTAAGTTACAAGGGCATACATGAACTCATGATTGCCATCTTAGAAGGTTTAGCGCTACTGATTGCAGCAGGTTATTTGGCTGGCTTTTGAGCGCCCTTCTGTGCAGCTTCCATAGCAGCTGCATCGATGATTGGAGTGCCGGAGCGAATCTTCTGCAGATTAGAGCCAACAATACGATCACCTGCCTTCAGGCCAGAGGTAACAACAAAGTAGCCTTCATACTCAGTACCGATCTTAATGATGGTACGTTGAGCGATGCCCTTGTCATCAATGGTGAAGACATAGCTAAGGCCGCCAGACTCACGAATAACAGTATCCTGCTTAACTACAACAGCCTCTGGCAGGGTACCTTCATGTAAGTCACCACGCAGGAACATGCCAGGCAGTAACATGTGATCTGGGTTAGGAACAATAGCTCTCAGGCTTACCATGCCAGTAGTCTCATCAACAGACACATCGGAGAACTCAAGCTGACCTTGGTGCTCGTACTTTTGACCATTAGAGAAATAAATATCTACAGGAGCTTTGCCATCAGTGGTCTTAAAACGACCAGTGCTCAGCGCAGCACGCAACGCCATGTGGTCTTCAACGGTTTGACCTAAGTCAACATACATAGGATCAAGCTGCTGAATGATGGTTAAAGGATTGGTCTGCTGAGCATTAACCAGTGCACCTTCGGTGACATTGGATTTGGAGATACGTCCTGAAATAGGAGCATAAACCTTGGTATAAGCCAGGTTGATATTGGCTGTTTCTACAGCAGCTTCTGCAGCCTTAACTGCAGCGTCAGCCTGGAGGTATGCTGCCTGAGCATCATCGTAGTCTTGCTTACTTACAGCTTTCTTCTCTAATAAAGAACGATAGCGATCAGCCTTTAACTTAACGGTATAAAGGCTAGCCTTAGCACTCTTTAAGTTAGCTGCAGCCACATTGGCCTGTGCTTCATATAAAGCAGGGTCGATCTGATAGAGCTGATCGCCTTGGTTTACAGTTGAACCTTCGGTGAACAAGCGCTTTTGAATAATGCCTGATACCTGAGGACGAACCTCGGCACGGCGGGTAGAGCTAACACGGCCAGTGAGAGTGGACACAATTGGCACTTCCATGGTCTTAGCTACTACGATATCCGCAGGAACACCCTGAGGACCAGATTGTTGCGCACCGTCACCACAGGCTGTGAGCATAAACACTGCTACAGCAAGAGCACTCGGAACGAGATACTTCTCTTTTAAATTGGACAGGAACATACCTGATAATCCTTATTTAATAAATTGCTTAATTTGCTAGATTTCAAGGCTCTTAGTAAATAAAAGTCTTGGAAAATAACAAAACTCCTAAGCAAAATGCCTAGGCACAAGTGAGCAGAGCTTCAGCTACATATATATGAAGAGTGCCACACTGCTAGCTTTTAATAGCCGCATAAGCGACTTTAAACCATATTGACCCAAGAAATAGTCAAGATGGCTTAGTTTTAAACCAAGACTAGGCATAAGCCTAAGTCTTGATGAAATCTTGGTACTACAGGGAGATAAGAGCGAGAGTTGATCCCCGTAACCTTATAGATGCTTATGTTTTAGTCTCAATTATCTAAAGGTTAGTAGCCCATATAAGGGTGCTAGATCTTAGATCTAAGCTTTAATTTTGATAAAGTCATTTCAGCACGCTTTTGTCAGCTCAAATATAGAAATATATGGCATACCTTTTATAAAAAAGTACTAGTGCCATACGCCTATAGCGCTGAGTGCATCTTTAACTCTATATACGTACTGTCATAAAAACTGAACACCTAAGCACTTATAAAGCCCATAAAGTGCGCTTTTAAGCATCATAAAAGTGCAGTTTTAAGATGTAGTACAAGTTGTAAGAGTCGGCGTGAATTGCTCCAGCCAAATCTTACGATTATGGCGTGAGCTTCATGGCGTCGTTGCGCCAAATCTCATATGGTTAACAAGTTACCCATATCGGCTGAAACACGCAGCCGCTATCAAATAGCTTCTTTACAGAAGCATTTTTGAATACTTTTCTAATGATATTAATCTTA
>NZ_CABTML010000034.1:0-4275 GCF_902485895.1 uncultured Anaerobiospirillum sp.
GTACTTGGTCGATTTTACGGGGGTTAAATTTAAAAGCTAGCATACATATTATAAACCGCATGTTTATCGAATTTTAAGGAAACATGCAATTGCTAGGATTTAACAAAACCACACTGATTCTTAAGAAGGTAAGTCTGTTGGGGGATGCACTATGATTATTCCAACAGGTTGTCTTATCCACGTTGTAAACAAGCCAGTGTCAGCTCGTTATGGTATTCCAACTATGTTCGACATGCTTATAAGTGATGAGCTTCAAATTGGTTGGAACGGTATTGAGCCAGTGGTAATTGTGACCTTCAATGAGCGGAGAACCATTTGCAAGGTATTTGTTGTTGATGGGACTGGTTATACTTGCTTTACAAGAAAACGTGCAAGCGGTAGGTTTCAGTACAAGTTTAACCCTGAACTAATCCCATCTATTATAAGTGCTCGAGCTTTAGACAGACTGCTCACACATGGAAGTCTATCTACGAAAGCATGACCTTAGCATTACAAAATACTCAAGGAGCCTAGTGGCTCCTTTTTTTATTTTGTAAGAACCGATGTTTAGTCGATGGGCATTAGGTTGACAGACTTATATATGCGATTTCTATATATGCTGTCTCTATAACATACAAAAAAAGATTTGTATGTCAATAAAATAAAATCAATAGACGTGAGTGATTTTTGGCAGAAGTGTGAAGTGTACACTTGCCAATTCTTGGTGGGATATGTGAGGATTAGTGTTGGCTTTTTTTAAGCCAGTAAAATTGGTCTAACTTTATTTTGGTTGGCAGAAGAGAGTCGGATTTTAAACTTAGAGCGATCTTAGTTTAATGAAGGCAGCACAATGTCATTGCACTGCCCAGCCAAAATAAAAAAAATCCATTAGGCGTATTATATGAACAAACGTTCCAAAGATCTAGCAAAAGATCGTCAAAACCAAGATCTTGATCTTGAGATCACCACAAAGCAAGCCTCTCAAAACACCAATAAAACCGCTTTAAATAGCGGTTCTGCACACGATCTTCGCTATGATCTTAAAAAAGATCAGAGATCAGAAAATTCTCACGATCCTTGTCTTGAGATCTCAGATAACTCTAAAAAAGATCGTGGCTCTGATCTCGATAACACAAAAGAAAATAGCAAAGATCTCAAACACAATCAGTCTCATGAGTCTGCTTCAAATGAATTAGATAGTGCTAAAAGAGATCTTACAGAAAACCAAAAGCTTCGTAAGTCTAATCGTGAGCTGACCATTGAGTGTAATGAGCGAAAAAGACATGAAGAGCAGCTAGAGATCGAATGCCAATCAAAAATCAACACTCTAACTAATGTAGACACCTTAGCCGTCAAATTCTTTGCTGGTCTTAGGAAAATTTTGCCTGATCAAGCTATCTCAATTGCAAAAGACTTTACCTTTGATCTAGCTAATGGAACCATAAAGACATTAGACAACGCCTTTAATGAGTTATTAAACATTATCGGGACACTCAGTGACTGCAGACAAGCAGCAAACCTGTCGGCTCTAAATCTTTCAAAAAGTGAAAGAAGTAACTCAGCTGCACCAATAATTAAGGTATTGGATCGTGATGCAGACAAGCCTGAGGACTCATTTGCAACCCAATCATCATCAACTAAGCAAAATCAAAAGAATTCACTCTCGAAAGGCTCTGCTGAGAAAGAATTTGGCCATAACTGCAAGCTGGTCAAAGAGATACACGACGAAATCATTGAGAAGACTGATTTTGGAAGGGAACTAAAAGAATACCAAGAGGCCAATCCGCTCTCTAACCAGCAATATCAGCTCGGTGACTCTAGAAAAGCTCACAAAATTAACCAAGATTCTCTGTTTAGTCTTATTAAGCAATACGTTATCCCTCATTGTTTGGACAAGTATTCGGGTGACAATAAATCTTCTAAGTCGCACGACAAGTCAAAACATGTGGACAACAGAGTGACGGTAAAGCAAATAGAAAACACCAACTTCGTCATACATGCTATAACCAATACATTTAATGGCTACTGTAAACATTGCAATCAATATACAAAGCTAAAGATAACTGACATCAAACAATATAATACTGTCAACGGCACGTGTTTTGGCAGGGGATTTCACTCTTCTGCAAACCCTAGCTATCACATTGAGTGTCCCCGTTGTAATGAGAGGTACTCCATGAGCATGATCGACATGAATGTGCCTAAGTCGGTACTTGCTTCGTGCACTGACTACTCCAAAAAAGATTCATTAGTACTTCCTAATGATACAAAAGCAAAATCATCTGGCAGTGAAGAAAGCTTGGATAATGAAAACACATTTTGTAAAGATCAGTTCACTACGGAAAATGCGTTTTCTAGGCTTGAAAAAGCTCCTGACAATCAAAGATATACAGTAATACAAAGTGAATTGGGCAAAAGAGCATCTGATATCAAGAATCAGCCTCATACATGTGTAAGCATATTTGATAACTTTATCGATTTAAGCGACATAAAAGCAGCAGAGTTATTCCCTGTGTTTAAAGGCAGTTCTACATCCATAGGACTATTCACAGAGGCCATGGCTGCAACTAGGGACTATACAAGTACATCACGCTTTCATAAGTCAAAAGTAAGCCAAGCGGTAGAACAGTACATCATCTCACGAAGCCGTCTAATGGAGGTATTGCCAATTTTTTCGCGTGCATTTTTGAAAGGAGTTGCTAAGCAGATCCATCAAGATATTATTGCAAGCGCTGATGTTGTTGGCTGCGATGAGACTCATACGGCAGTAGTGGAGGCAGGTAAAATTAATGGCGCACGCTCCAAGAAATGCTACATCTGGGGGATGTGCTCCATAGATGTATGTGGCGATACCAAGGTTTACTATGAGGCCCATGATAATCGTACTGCCCAAGCCTGCATGTCATTGATTGACTACAATAGTGATGAGGCTGTATTTAAAGCGGTAATTACTGACGGATATAGAGTTTATATTAACGTTTTTGAGTCTATGGATGGCAAAAAGAGAGTGCATGCGTGCTGTTTTGCTCACTGGAGAAGAATCTACCGTCAATACTTAATTGAGCGAGACTGGCTATCTTTATATGACCAGCTACTTACTACCTCAAGCAATACAGAGGAGTTCTTTTCCAACCTTGAAGAGATGGTGCTTAAAGGGCCTAAAGATGACTATTCTAACTTCATACTTGCTCTAACTATCTATCACATCATCAATCAATTATTTGTAAATGATGCAAACTTACTTGCTTCACTAAAAGGTCATGAGCGTAGCGAGATTCTGAAAGCTCTTGATAAGATGCGTAAAGAGGATAGCGCATACTTGTTAGCTGTCCTCAATGTGCTTGTTGAGGCCAATATTGCTATTAATGACAACATTAAGGTATCAAAAAAAGGCAAGACTTACCAAGCAAATAAATGTATGTGTAAGAACACTGAGTTCTGCCTCTATTGGATGAATTATCGCCAGTACTTTACTGAGTTTATAAACATGCCGGAAATACCGCTTTCAAACAATGATATGGAGCGAGCATTTAGGTTACCTGCCATCTTGAAGAGAGTAAAGTTAAGCATTAAGACTATGGACGGATTTCATGCTTTTGCTGATCAGTTAACCGTTATAGAAAATTGTACGTTAGCTGGCGTGGATATACGTTACTACATTCCATGGCTAGTCATTAACGTCCAACGAGCAATCAACAATCTTAGTAATGATGAAATCAAGCAAGCTAGTGATTATGCCAATAAACTATGGCCTAATAATGCAAAGAAGATAGAACTACAAAGAAACAGAATGCCCAAAAAATTTGAGGCGGAGACAATCAATGATAAGGGAGTTGTGGTGAAAACAACTCTCGACTTATACGATCCATCTAATCCTTCAGCCGCGCTGTATGACCTTATATCATTCAAAGGTTTGACTCCTCACGATTTCAAGCGCGAAATGGAAAAGATGGAGCGCCAGAGATTAGCTAGCTAGCTTAAAACAAATAAGCCTACGCCCTATACAGAGGTATAGAGCGTAGGCATACACAAACTAAGCTTAATATCACAACATGTGACTACATGGCTGAATGGATATATCTATTCGGTTAGGGACCCTATTGTCTTTTTTCAGTGTTCTCGAGACAGATTCTTGATTTTTGAATGGTTTCGATTGATTTTAAAAGATGATTCGGTATACCGTTAACTTATGAGGCTTGCGTAATAGAAAACTACATGTCCGGATCATGTAGAACCATGGTCAAAATCATATAGCAAAAGCCTTATATAAGCCACTCCCTAAAATCGACCAAGTAC
>NZ_CABTML010000035.1:0-17774 GCF_902485895.1 uncultured Anaerobiospirillum sp.
AGTAGCCTTGGTAGCTGCCTTAGCAGGTGCCTTTACCTTAGCAGCAGTCTTAGTTGCTGTCTTGGTGGCAGTAGCCTTGGTAGCTGTCTTAGCAGGTGCCTTTACCTTAGCTGCAGTAGTCTTTGCTGCAGTCTTGGTGGCAGTAGCCTTGGTAGCTGTCTTAGCTGGAGCCTTTGCAGTGGTAGTCTTGGCTGCAGTCTTAGTGGCAGTAGCCTTGGTAGCTGCCTTGGCTGTGGCTTTTGCCTTGGTTGCTGTAGTCTTTGCTGCAGTCTTAGTGGCAGTAGCCTTGGTAGCTGTCTTGGCTGGGGCCTTTGCTTTGGTTGCAGTAGTCTTTGCTGCAGTCTTAGTGGCAGTAGCCTTGGTAGCTGTCTTAGCTGGGGCCTTTGCCTTGGTTGCAGTAGTCTTAGCTGCAGTCTTAGTGGCAGTAGCCTTAGTAGCTGTCTTAGCTGGAGCCTTTGCCTTTGCCTTAGTAGCAGTAGTGGCCTTTTCTGCAGTCTTGGTGGACTTAGCAGTAGTCTTCTTAGCTGCAACTTTCTTAGTAGCTGGCTTTTCGGCTTTAGGCTTGGCCTCCTTAGCAGGTTTGGCTGGCTTTTCAACCTTAGGTTTTACGCCATCAAACTTATCGATTGCGGCTAATAAGGACTGATCCTTAGCATCTAAAGCTGCCTTGAGAGCTTTTAGAGAAGACTCAACCTGGCCTAATACCTGACCAACTTTATGCAGAGCTTCTAAGTGAGTAAGCACAGCAGTAAAGAGCTTGCCTCTGATCTCTTCAGGGGTAAACTTCTTCTTTTCGTAATTGGTCATGTTCTTACGAACATCGTTGCAAAGAGCAGTGGTAAAGTCAGTATTGAGTCGAGTTACAGCAATCTCAACTTGCCAGCTAGCTTGAGTAGTATCGCTTTGAGCAAGCTTAGTATAGAGCTTGGCTACATCACGACCATAGTCACGAACTGAAGTTAAGAGCTCGAGATCTTTCTTACCTACAGCAATAATACGATCCACGCAGCTTTGGACATTGGTCTCATTTAGGCCTTTAAAGTGCACTAAATGTCTTTTGACATC
This sequence comes from uncultured Anaerobiospirillum sp., assembly GCF_902485895.1. Taxonomy (NCBI): domain Bacteria; kingdom Pseudomonadati; phylum Pseudomonadota; class Gammaproteobacteria; order Aeromonadales; family Succinivibrionaceae; genus Anaerobiospirillum; species uncultured Anaerobiospirillum sp. Next base: position 1,066 of record NZ_CABTML010000035.1, read on the forward strand.
ATCAAGATCGAATGGAGAAGACATGAACTTAAAGTAGTAGGCACTTTCAATACAGCCCTCTACCTTAGAGATCGCTTCTAATTCATACTTTGCTTCAGCTGGACGTACGTCAAGAGGTACAAACTCTCGCATCAGTGCAAAGAGAGATTGTGCATCTTCAGCTTCGGCTTTATGCAGTTCAGTTAAAGGTACAAGCTTATTTTGCTTGTCTTCAAAGTTATCTAAAAAGGCCATAAACCTTCTCCGACGTCAATCGGCTTGATGCCGCAAGAAAAGCTCCATGCCGCTTACATGAAGTAGCAGCACCAATGCGCAATATCATAGCCTATTAAGATCTAGTGTGCACCTACAAACACCCCTTAGATCACTGATCTTTTGTCGAAACATTGAGCACAGTCAAAGTATAGCTATGAATCGGACAGTGATTATGACTAAACTCACTGCGAATTTGGCGGCATTTTGTGAGCATTTCACATGATCGCTACACACTTAAGATCAAAACACTCACGATCTTGGAAAATCTTTTAAAGATCATTGCCTCATATGGCTTTTAGTAATCTTTTGATGTCAGCAAAGATATAAGATCACCACAACCACAGCACTTACTCACGTGCTGAGGCTATACCACTTGAGATCTTAAAACTGCGTCACTTAGCTTTGCTTCGTGCCACTTAGCCGAATGAATACAGTCTCAATGGCATCTCAAATCTATGCATGAACAAGCATGATTTAGCTAAGAACAGGGCAGCAAAAGCACTTAGCCTTAGCCAAAAGCATCTGCAGTTAAAGTGGTGTAGTGGCATTTTTCGAGGTGGCAAGACAGCCAGTGACTCTTAGCCAGTGGTGATCTGAGATCGTATGAGGGGTATTGGTATGACCGTCTTTGGTGTAGACAAGTAGGCTGGATGGGATTTTTGCTTGCTGCATCTGTTGGAAACATGATGCTGAAACGAAAAAAGGCCACGCATAAACATGCGTAGCCTTCACGGATTTACTGATCATGGAAGGGTGTAGATTTGAGTCGTTGACTTGTATCTACTTAATCTTTTGAGCTAGCAAAGACCTCTAGTTAAGCGAATGCAGCATCAAGCTAGGCACTGCTGTAGTGGATGGCAGCTTAGGCTTGATGCTGGGCTTGATGAGCTTTTGGGGCTGGGCTTTGCTATTGTGGTTTGACTTTATTTTGTTTGAGCTTGTTACTTGGCGGTACGAGTTAGAGCTGCACCGACGAAATAGCCACTAATTAAGAGAAAACCTGCAGTGGATAAATAAGCTATTTCACGACCAAAGATAACGCCAAAGCCAACTAAAAATGATGTAAGAATGATGATCACGATGACATAGGATAATTTGTGACTCCATAAATAGTTAACCGATGGAGTTAACAGTCCTGATGCTGGTGGAGTAGTGTGGTGAATAGCACTCATCAGCTTGCTGTGTGACCCAATCATAATGCCTAAGAGGATTAGTGAATACATTAGTGATGGATTTCTGATGTACCAATCAATCATAATAAAACCTACAGATATGATATCTGCAATATTGTCATAGCTTAGATATGGGCAGCACAAGGTGACATTAGTTATGCAGTAGTAGATGCTTTCACCGAGATTTTGAAAGTAACAATACACATCCCAAATTAAGTCTGCATTTTCCTCAATAAAGTTATCTTGTATCATCAGTCCTAGGTTTAGGCCAATAAATGCAATCATCAGAAGCTCAGTTAATACGCTTTTGAGCACCTTATTTTTGATAAAGCTAATGGTGTGGATAAACATGATGAGGGCAGAGCCAAAAAGATACTTAAGCATCAAAAGTGGCAGGGCTAAAAGTAGGGCTAAACGTACTTTAGGATCTCTCTCGGCTTTAAATGACTGCCATGAAAAACGTTCTTTAAAGTAATGAATTGGGCTTTCAATTCCATGGAAGCTATGAGAGGAGTTACCAAGTCTAAAGCCCTCAGGATTACGATAAGCTGCATAGCTCTCTTGCGTGGTCTCTTTAACCATTTGCTCAAGATGCTGCCTACGATAAAAGAGACTGATCTTGCCTGGGTCTTTGAGGTTGTTCATCAGCTGCGCATCTGTAAATTGCTCCTTAAAGCAAGCACTTACACCATCTGCTGACTCTCGAGCTGGACTGTAATTGCCTGGCATCATGACACCATCAGGCCATAAGACCTGATCGAGTATGTCATTGTCATTAGCAGATGAACTTATTCCCATAGCCGACACCACAGCACCATTAGTCTGAGCCATAGCAAACTGGCCATTTTGAGTAGCATTGCCAAGCTCGTTAGCCGCGTACATGCTTATGCCTCCATTTGCTGCAGCATAGGCAGTGCCTTGTGATGCATTGCAGCCAGGCAATACTGTAGTGCCTCCATTGGCAGCCATGGTGTTTATGCTTGCAAGTGCTGCAGCATTAACTGAGCTTTGCTGCATCGATGCTATGCAATTGAGTGCTAAAGCTGCATGGTGATTACTCTTAGGCATGCCGTTGCTAGCTGTATCAGGGCTGAATGGGGCATAGCTATTTGTTTGCCTGTTGGATGCTTCCATTGCTGCCATTGGTGTCATTGCAGAATATGCAGCTCCTGATGATGCAAAAGGTGCTGCAGATGCACATGCTGCAGATGAGGCTGCAGTAGCTGAGGATGCTGCTTCGGCTCTGGCTGTGCTTGATGATGGGACGAAGGTTGTTGCTGCACTGGAGGATACACTGGTGGCAGCATGGGTGGCTGTCTTGTGCTTGGCAATATCAGGGTAGACCTCTTCATCTGGGGCAAGACGAGGGATAAAGCCCTTGTAGCAAGAACCGTCAGAGAAGCGAGCCACGTACTCAAAGTCAGGTAGCATCATCAGCACATCTGGTGGGAAGAGTGAGGCATCTTGCATTGACAGACCATGACCAATAGAGGTTAAGCCACAAAATACGTCACTTGCATACTGCACAGATGCAGATCGCTGAGCAACGCTAGTGTGTGGCAATACTGAGGACACAATAGCTGCAGTTTCAGGATCGTTAACACGCATAGCAATGAGGTTATTGCAGTTAGCTACGATCTGATGAGCCGCATCTTTTGAGCCTGAACGCTGCGACAAATCAGCAATAGACTGAGTGGCAATGGTAATAGAGAAGCCAGCTGATCGAGACTTATTTAACAGCTGCACTAAAGCCTCATCGGCTAGCTCGGAGGCCTCATCAATGAATACAGAGATACGCTTTAGCTGAGCACCAGTGGCATTAATATCACCAGCCACGAAGGCAAGGTCAGATAAGAGCATTTTGCCTAAGTTTTGGCCAGTGGTGGCATCTTTAAGACAGTGGATATCTGCAACAAAGATCTTATTGCCCTCAATTAAGTCTCTTAAACTTGGTAGAGCTTGACCGTTGCGGCTACCAGAGAGCAGACCACGTAACAGACCGCCAGTTAAAGAGCCTAAGTATGGGACTACGGAGTTAGTAACCTTACGATAGTACTCAACAGGCAGAGCAGTAACCATAAACACGATCTGACAATCCACTAAGTCGTCACACAGACCACTCTTGCCTAGCCAATCGTAAAAGGCCTGCAGTACTTCGTTTTCAGCCTGAGCACACATCACACGCTTTTTGGAGGCGGTAAGAGTTGGGGCTTTCTTGGTATTACGCTTAGTTGTGGTCTTCTTGGTAGTGGTAGTAGTGGTTTTCTTGCTACGAGAACGAGTCTTGCGAGCAGGGGTAGCTGCAGTGGCCTCCGCCTCCGCTTGCGCCTCTGCTGGTGCTGCATCAGCATTAGCCGCAGCATTAGCAGCGGCATTCTCGTCGCTAATGTCGGCACTAGCACCAGGATCGGTGCTTGATTCACGATTTGCAAAGAGAATGTCGGTAGCATCGACGCTATCGCCTTCATGCACGTCTACATAAGTTGATGCACAAGCCTCTTCAGCTTCTTTACGCTCTGAGGCACTATCAAATAAAGACAGGGCTAAAGAGGTAATAGCCGAGGCATCAGCAATAGGATCAAGCTCAGCGATATTGCCAAATAAAGTCAGTAAATCAGCCTTGCTAGGACGAGTAGGGCTGTGCTTCATTTGCTCAAGTACACTCTTAAATGCAGCACGACTAATCTTGCCTTCTTTGATGAGGCCATCGATGATCTCATGGTAATTGCCCACTGGTGCTTCACCAGTAGCATGAGGGCCTAAGGCAGCAGTGACTACACCTTTAATGCCATTGAGTGGACCACCCACGCCGTGGATAGTGTTCCAAAGTCTTTGTACGACCTCATTATCAATCTGTTCGACTTTGTAGTTGATATAACGACGTAGAGCTACTTGCAGGGCATTGGGATCCGTAACTAAGTCACGGATGTTCTCAACGGTAATATGCTTACCAGAGAGCTGACAGCACACCACAGCTGCAGTTACAGCCATGTTGGAGTAGTTTTTGAACGATGCACTAGAGCCAGAGCTTGAGAGCATAGAGGTTAAACGAGCACCAATCTGAGCTGGCTGATCAAAAGCTCCCACAGGATTAATGCCATAGTTGCTGCAGTTGATAATGATGTCATCCACATCGAGCTCTTTACCTTGCCAATTACCAGTAGTTCCGGCAAAAGCAGAGGCTGCAGGTGCAATTACATCCTGATAGTGCTCATCTTGCATCAAACGCTCATTAAAGCGAGAGGCAGGAGAGTCATATAAATTTGAGAAGGTAGCTCTAAACTCACCACCACCTTGTAAGTGATTCTTATCACTTGAGTTGGCAAAGAACTCCTCAGAACGCTTTAAAGCATCCATCATCGCAATATCTTGCTCGCTGCGAGGCCCATCAAAGCTCATAGCATCGCAGCAAAAGCCATCTGCAGCGTAAGCCTCAGAGCCCAAGCCCCAGCCAAAGCCTGCGCCTGAGCCTGAACCTGAACCTGAGCCATGCTGTGCTGGAGTTGGCACGCTTACCCGGCCAGTAGCAGCATCCATGGAGTAGCCATCGAAGTTGAGCATGTCATCAGTAATGAGGCTATCGCATGGGGCAGTCATTAACTCATGGTCAACATCACTAGCAGTGGCCCAGTAGTCGTTAAGATCGGCTAAATTGTCTCGATTAAGTCCATCTTTACCACGCAGATTGCTACAATCGGCAGCATCATCGCTACCCTCCATACCAAAAGGCTTAACGATGCCACGGCAGCGGTCATAGCAAGTAAAGGAGTGCTTATCAGCACCTGGTGTAAATTGCTTTCTAGATAAGTCAAGTATGAATAGGTCTTGAATAGGATCACGCCCCGCATCCTTAGCTGCACGTACAATGCTACGCAGTAACTGACGATCACCCTTTGGGTCAATCACAATCACAGTGTCGCCACGTGCAATAGCTTGTGAAATCTCCAGATCGAAAAAGCGAGTCTTACCAGCACCAGTAGTTCCGAGTAATAAGGTGTGACCCTTTAAATTGCTCTCAGGCAGATAGATTGGCTCATAGGCATGGTACTGACCTCCAATAGCATGAATATCAGGAGAGCCATTGCTACCATAGGCAGCACGTCTAAGACCAATTTCAAGCTTATGATGCAGCAAACGGGTATGCTCAGCACCCCAGATAAATCCAAAGCCCCAAAAGGTTACATCTTTCGGTCTAACCATTTTGCGCATTGATGAGTGATAAGGAGGCACCCACTGACCATTAGATTTAGCAAGATCAGCACGTCCAGTAGCGCAATGGTTATTAAGTACATGGGCATAATCACTTCCATCTTCTTTTCCTCCAAGTAAATTAGCTGCAAAAGTTAAAGCCTTATCAGTGCCACGAATAACCGCAGAAGCAGCATTGGCCACGCTTAGAGCATGACCACTCTTATCTGTATGGTTAAGCTTATTAGCAATGGCACTAATGAGCTGACAGCAACAAGCATCAGTCATCGGAATACCAGGATAGAGGCGTACACCACTTAACAGTGGAGTCTCAAGAGTGGTCATAAAACCGCTATTAAGAGCACTACAGGCATTACCATCAGCACATTGAGCCATGTGTAAGGCACGTCCAATAACAAAGTCCTCAGCATCTGAGCATGGTCTATCCATAAACATGGCACCCACCAGCTTGCGTGCACGTAAACTAGCCATCTTCTTACCATGCATACCTGCAGCATCACCATCACCAGAGCCAAGGCCATAGCCAAAGCCAGAAGCTTGAGCACCACCGCCACCAAGACCATTGTGCTTGTCCATACTGTCGCAAGCAGCACCGGCAGCACGGCCAGTCTGACGCATAGACTCGCTCATAGCTACGGCGCTTTCGGAATAGGCATGGATAGCAGATCCGACACACTCAATAGCTTCATGACCACAAGCCTGAACGCCAGAAGCATGGGCATTTATTTCATGGTGCTGAGCACCATTTGTAGCAGCAAGAAAATTGGCGCTTAGTTCATTTGTACAGGCACAAGCATTAGCACTAGTGCAAGGAGTAGCACCAGCATTTTCATTTGCATAGGCATCACCACGTGCACAATTGGACTCATCACCAACAGAAGCACCAGCACCAGCATCAGCAACTGCATCAGCACTGGCAATTGCATGTGAAGATGCAAAGGCTGATGCAACATTGGCATCTACTAAATGAGCAGCGTCATTAGCTCCATAAACATTGGTATGTGCAGTGGCATTGCCATAGGCTTGAGAGGCATTGTTTGGGTTTGCACCTAAGCTTAGTGGGCTAGCATTACTCTCATTAGCTGTGGCTGTAGCTGTAGTGGTTGGAGTGCAGCACTGATTACCATAGGCATCAGCTCTTGCCTGGGGCATGGCCTTCAGGTGAGTTTGTGCTGCGCTGTTCTGTTTTGATGTAGATTTGTCTTTTGGAGCTGGCAGGGCTGCAAGAGCCTTGGCCTCAGCAAGCTTTAAGGTCAGCTCTTGACGTCTTGAGATGATGTTTAAAGGGGTGCGCTTGCTAAGTGAGAGGCTGACACCACGTGAGGTGATGAGAATGCGGCCTCCTAAGTAAGACTTGTATGGATTGAAATTGTGTTTACCAAAATGGGTATCGAGATCCTCAGAGAGCTTGTCATTTGGCAGATGACCAATGTACCAGGACATAAAGATAAACATCATGGAAAAGACGAGCAGGGCATTTAATGACAGTGCTGTTGCATAAGCGATGAGGGCAATGAGGCCTATAAACAAGCTTATGAACATGGTGATTCTAATATTGGTGATATTCTCAACACCGTGGCCTGTGAGCAGGTCATTCTTGCGGTTTTCTAAACCTCTATTGCGAGATATGACGTATTTGAAAGTACCAAGAATACGACGGGTATTGTGGAACATATAAACTATCCTTAAGCCACTGAGGGCCATTAAGACAACTTACAAGGGCAATAGCTGCTAATGTGAGTTCCAAAAAAGTTAATCGTGTTACTAAACTGATGACGCAAGCACCAGAAAGCGAGCACAGGCCATAGCCTCTAGACCCATAGCCTCCAGACCCTTAGCCTTAGCTTGCACCACCCTTAGCTGTTGTTAGACAGGGCATTGCTCAAGCTGCTTTTTAAGCTTCTTAGCTTTGCTTTGACGGCTGCACAGAACGTCGTTTAATGCTTTAGAGCCGTTTTCAAAGGTCACAGTGACTTGTTGCTTATAGTGCTCTGCAGAGTGCAGCACGTCGCTTAGCGTGCAGCCATTGATGACCATGCGTGAAGGCTTGAGCTCATAGTCCATGTAATTTGGGAGATTAAGCGGGTCAAAGTCTTTAAGGTGGCTATTTTCAAGCTCGATAAGGCTCAGTCCACGCATCTTCATATTGCGATAATCAAAACCACCGGTAACGACATGACGCTTAGAGGCCTTGAAGATGTCATCATCAGCATGGCTTACTCCAATCATGATGGCTACACCAAGACCAAGCACTTCACGAAAAACCACTGCCTCAGTGGAGTTAACTGCAAGCGACTTACGCTCTAAGTTAAAAGCCTGCACTAAAGCTGGAATATCCACTCCCATGCAGCGCTGCTCATACTCATTTATGAGCTCAAACCACGCACTCTTTAAGCTGCCAGCATCACCACACCCCTGCTCAATAGCCTCGACCATTGAGCAATGGGCACCATCGCCATTAGCTCTATTGAACCAATTAGCTGCATTGGTCGCATTGCCAGCACTACCGCTAGCACTAGCACTAGCACTAGCATTAGCAGCATTAGCAGCATTGCTGCTTAGGTTAGCTGTGTTGGTGTCTGCTGCAGTAGTGGCAGTACCAAATGAGTTAAGGCTGGCATTAGCAGCCATTGCCTCGCTGGCGCAATGGTTGTTTACAGGGTATTTGCGCATCAGCTCTAGCATGTGCTGAGGGCCTTGCTCTATGGCCTTAGCTAATGGATCGTTGGCATGTAAAGATGCAGCGATCTTTTGAGTACTTACAAGGTTGATGCTCTCAAAGATGTTTAAAGATCGCTCAAGGAGCTTGTAGCGCTCATATGAGACATCATCTAAACGAGCTAAGAGACGGACTCGCTCACGTCTTGATAAAGCAGCCATGAGCTCAAAGAGTCGCAGTAGCATCTTGCGGTGCTCAATTAAGTAGTTTTGCTGCTCATGACGGGCTGCAATGTATAAAGCAATAGAACCAACTAGCTGATTTAGGAGGGTGTCGTTATTAGCAAGTTGTCTAACCTTTAGCTGAGGATAGATAGGCTGCTCATCAACTCTTAACGTAAAGCCTCTAAAGATAACGGTATTACCTTCACACTCAGTTAAGTGGTAGTTATGGCCACGTCTAAAGCTCAGACCATTTCTAACGATGATCTCGTGAACTAACTTGCCATCCCACTCAAGAGAGGTTTGTAAGTCTTGGTAAGTGAGTAAGTTCATACCAAAGAGTAAGCTTGCATGAGCTCTTGAGGATGTAGAGATATACATGGTGTTATCGCTAACATAGATATCTGAATAGGTCTCATTAACGCTATGAATGCGACGCTCATACTCAGCTAAGGCAGAGGCATACATGAGTGAAGATATAGTGCAGATAGTACGTTGTGGCTCTTTGTTTAAATTTGTGAACAAGCAATTGCCATAACGCTGTCTACGCTCCATCTCCTTTAGACAAGAGAAGTTCTTAGGCGCATGCAACACACAGTTGCCATCAACAGCCTCATCAGCGCCACTATCAGTGTCAGAGACAGAATCAGCACCTGTATCATCATGTGTATCAGCATGTGCATCAGCACAAGCGCCATCATCCAAGCACTCAGAAATACTATCTTTTGACTTAGCCTCAACTGCATCAGCATCAACTGCATAAGCATCACTAGCCGCAGCAGTGAAAGTCTTGCTCTCAGATGCTGCCACGATAGCCGCATCCTTACTGGCATTAGCAATTGATGGGTTAGATGCGCCATTAGCACGGGCCTGTATGCCATCTACTGAGCTTGCTGAAGTACCATTTTCAGTTGATAAGTCAGCTACTGAATTAAGCTGCAGCTCAGGGATAGGGTTGGCTTTGATGAGTCTTTCAAAGGTGCGGTCACGCAGTAGGTTTACGTTATCCTCAATATCTGCTTGTAAGATGGCATTAAGCTGAGATATGCGCAGACGCATAGCAGCGGATTCTTTAGCCATCACACGTAACATCTCGGCATTACTACTTAAGGTAGTTGCAGCAGTACAGCAGGAGCCACGATCACCCTTTTTGATAACAATCTCGGCAAGGGGGCTACTAAAGTCATTGATCTCCATTCGGATATCAAAGAGCTGAGAAACCAGTTTTTCGGTGTTATAGCAATATCTGGCGAGCATATCGACACCATAAGAAAGACCAATCTTATGGTGATCGTCTTTACGTCCTAAGAGGTGACGTAAGAGTAAATATGGTGTCTTAGTCTCTGCAATAAAGTCAGTTAAGCTTTGGTATGGCTCATACTTAAGACCATTGGCAGCACGGATATCTAAGTCTGTTCTGATCTTGCTGATATCGTGCGCAAAGCTTAAGAAAATGATGGCCATTTCAGCGATAAACCGCTGATCACGTAGCTTAAAGCGCCCACCACAACGCCTATCCATGGCGCTATAAATCTTGTTGATGGTAGTTTGCAGGCGTGCATTCTTGTTGAGCTGACGCTCATCGGCCTTATTCCAGAGTAAGAGCTTATCGAGCATAGCTTTTTCAAACTCAGGATCAGTAATCAGCGTATCTAATGAGTAAGGCTTTAAGGCCTCTTTAAACTCAAGCTCATCATCGCAAACACCTAAAAGATAAGCTCCAGTGCTGTAGTTTTCTTCTAAATGCAGCACGCTCAATAAGTCTTGAATCTCAACGTCGCTAAGACCTAAGTTCTTTAACAGTACATAGTTGCTCTCTTCACATGAACGCATCATGCTGCGGCGGTTATGCACTAAAGCAATAGCACTATCTAAGGCCTTAATTGAGTAAGGGTCTATCTCATATGAAAAGCTATCCAGAAGATACTCAAGACGCTCACCAACACTCATAGTCTCCAATGAGCCAAGGTTGCTGCCTCGCTCAAAAAAGTAGCTATTACTCTCAGACCAGATCTTGGCGCAACCATTGATAGTAAGTCCGCAAATATCGCTACCCTCATGGCTAGCATGGCTTAATGCTGCAGCAACTACATCTAAAGCCACTCCGCAGCAATCCACCTCAACAGCATCAGTATCAGCATCGGCATCAGCAGAGCCACCAACAGCATCAGTATCAGCGCAGGCATCAGCAGAAATACCATCACCACCGCCAACAGAAGCTGAAGAGGAAGAAGTAGACACGGTCTCAGATGCTGTCTTGACCGCAGATACAGCAGCACCATCAGATAGCGCCTCGCTCTCATTTGTGGCCGCATTAGCTGCATTAGCAGCCACAGCAGCCAAAGCGTCACCCTCAGCGACTACATTAGCTACAGGCTCATCACAACCATGGTTTGAAGCTGCGTCATCACCATCTTGTAGATGAATGCTATCCACCTCAACCAAAGCCAGGGCATCATCAGCACCACAAATATCAGCATCTGCATTAGCCTTTGTATTAGCATAATGGTCTTCAGCAACGAAGCTGTCATCACTGCTACGCAGCGCATTGTTTGTAGCAAGTGTAGTGGTATCCGATGCTACGCTAATACCTTCTAGAGCCTGAGCATCAGTGTTCTGTGTGTCTGCAGCACCAGCACTAGGCTCTTGAGTAGATATCAAGGCAGACATATCTAGTCCAACAGCTTGGTCGTCTAAAGCTAGGCTAGTAAGGCTAGCAACACCGACACCAAAAGCCTCGTTATAAGTATTACCGTCGAGCTTGGTGGTATTCCAAATGGTCTCGCCACACTTAGGCATCATGACCTTAGAGATCTCAGCCATATGGTGATTAAGCCACTCTTGGGCAAGCTTAGCCTTAGCATCAGTAGCATCACTCGCCACATCGTTATCACGAAGCAGCACATCGAAGCAGAGCTTGGCACTAGCAGTATCAGATAGGCATGCAGACACATCAACAACACGTACAGAGTCATCATCTGCAGCAAGTGCATCAATCAGCTCAATGCCTTCCATGCTGCACTTAAGCTCAGTTACAAAGAAGCCAGCACTAAGTACATGCGAAGGAACAGCTGCATCTACAGCATCATCAGCAGTCACAACAGCAGGATCTTTAGCAAAAGTAAGAGCTTGAGCTGCAGCTAATGCATCACAGCAAGGCTTAGTCTGTGACTCAGCGACACATGCTGACTCACTCTGTTCATGAGCTAAAACGTCAGCCTGATCCGCAACATGTGCGACAGCAACTAAGCAGGCATCATCATTAGCATCCATCTGTACAGCATCAAACTGCATATGCTCACGGATACTTTGTTCTACATTAGCGGACTTACTGGCCTCTAAGGTCATATCCTCAATATCTTTGATTTGGTGACCAAACATGGTGACTCCTAAAGACTATCAGCCCAAACAATTGCAGGGATAAATGGCTTTTCACTATCGTCGTAAGATGACTTATTGCCGCTAATTACAGGCGTTATATGAGCCATTTGCTCTAAGCTCATATTTGCAAACACCTTCTTAGTTCTCCGATACGGCTTCTTAAACGGCGATTTTGGCTTTGCACTCTCGCTCTCAACAGATGCAGCACTATCAAGCGCTTCAGTATCTGTAGCCTTGTTATCAGCAATAATCTTGTTTTGCGTATCACTCTTAGGCTTGCGATCGCGCTTAGCTTTTGGCTTGTCCTCAGCATTAGCCTTAACCTCAGACACAGGCTCAGTCGCACTAACAGAATTATCCTTAGTCACATTTTCAGGCACAGTAACAGTCTCAGCCTTGGCTTCAGAGGCAGTAGCAGTGGAGATTGAAACTTTTGGTTTACGGCCACGTTTGCGCTTAACTACCGTGGTATTTACAGTAGCCTCACCCGATGCCTGAATCTCAGTAACTTCATTTGGCTTAGAGACGGTTTCTACAGTGTCATTAGCAGAGAATTTAGCCTCAGAAGTAACTAAGGATTCAGATTGATCCATAGTTTCGTATGCAGTAGATGCAGCAACAGTTGCATTGTTAATGCTTTCTGCATCAGCTTCCTTAACTTGCTTCTTAGCGGCACTCTTGCTTGAGGTCTTGGTCTTTGAAGTAGTTGCCTTTGTCTCAGTGTCCTTGCTATCTGCTATCTTCTTGCTTGCTGTAGTCTTGGAGCTGCGACGCTTGGTAGGCTTAACCGCGTCAGCCACTGCACTGTTAGACTGTTCGGTATCAGCAAGAGCATTAGCAGTGCACTTGGGTTCTACATTAGCAGTTGATTCAGGTTCTACATTTGCAGGAGCTTCGTTAGCGGCAACTGCTCTCTCAGCAGCAGGCTGTTCAATAGAGGCACTATCAACAAGAGCCTTTGGTGTAGCATCAGCATCGTCAGCACATTCTGCAGGAGCGGCTTTCTTAGCCGATGCTTTCTTGCTCTTAGAAGCTTTCTTTGGAGCTGCTTTTGTAGTTTTGGACTCAACTGCAGCCTCAACTGCATTCGCTGACTGTTCGGACTTACACTCGGCCTTTACTGTCTTTGTAGCAGGCTGTGGCTCGACTTTAGAGGTAATAGAGCTTACTGAGGCACTATCAGCAGTGCTTGTGTTAGTAGCCTCGGTATTAGGTAGCTCGATAGCTTCATGAGTGAATACATCGTCTAAAGCAGGTAAGTAACGCTTGCTTGAGAAGTAGCTAAGATCAGCGCTATTAATCAGGTTAAGGTCACGCTTGATTCTCAGATTACGACGGCATAGAGCTAGCAGGCCTTCTTCATCATGTGGATCAGAGTCTAGAGAGGCGATGAGCTGCTTTTTAATAGCAGCAAGCTTAGCCTTTTGCTCTGCAGCTAGGGCTTGAGCATCAGTTTGCGTGGCTTTCTTTTGGCCAAGTTCAAAGTCCTCTTCACCAGTCCAATCTTTGTATGGTGATTCACCTGTAACTACGACATCGCTTTGAATACTCTCATCAGTAATGATGTCGCTATCCTCAGCATCTAATCCTTCAGCAATTAAGGTATCTACAACAGACATTAAGGATGATGGCGGTGTAAGATCGTCACTTGGCTCTAAAGTTTTGCCAACACCAGAGGCCATGATTTGTTCGATGGTAAGGCCATCTGTAGGAATAGGCTTAGTATCAGGGGTAGCTGCAGCCTTTTTCTTGGTATTAGCTGATGGCAGCAGTGGGTTTTCTTCAACCTCAATGCGCATATGCACAGCCACATCAGCAACAGCCTGACTGCGATAGAAGGTATCTTCATTGGTATGCAGCCAAATGTCTCTTTTGATAAGGGCACGGCTTCTAACGTCACGCTTTAAGGACATCAACTTGCTTGCATCAGCACTTAATGCGGACTCATCATCAGATGCAGATGTAGGAGACTCAAGCTCTTCAGCCTCTTCTTTAAAGGCCTGGCTTAAAGCACTATCCTCATCTGAAAAAGAAGATGAATCAGCAGAAGTATCGGCCTCTGCAGCACTTAGCTTGGAGCTCTTAATCCAATCTACGCCTCTACGTCTTAATGTAGTGGTTGGGATCGCAGCAAGAGGCTGTGGATCAAGGCGCTTAAACTCAGTAAGCGCAAAGATAGCTACCTTGAGGTTGTGATCGACTAGGCCGCATACATTGCAGTCGTGGTAGTACTCAGATGCAGGCAGCACACTGCAAATGCGGATCATGGCTGTAAGTAGAGGATCAAGATATAAGGCCACAGTCTCAGCACTAGCATCAGAGGCAAGCAGACGCTTAAGCACATCGATCTTGCCCTGAACCAAGCCTGCAATCTCGTTAACAGGAATCACAGGGAACTGACGATATCTGCCAGTGTAGTTTACTGACAGAGGTCGAATCATGCGCTGAGTAACCACATCACCAGTCTTACCGTACACGATCGGCAGAGAGACGATTGGAGCTACATATTGCTGTCCGGTGATAGTTCTGACAATGCCATATGGAGTGGCGATATTTCCCATACCCTGTGGTGGCTGCGATACGGATGCACCCTTGCCATAGTCTGGTCTATATAGAGCCACATTATTGCTAAGCTCCATTAGCTCAGCACCACCGCAAGCACGCCAAATATTAGAGTTACGTACGCCTCTTATATACTCCTTAGCCTCGGCCATGCTCTCAGACAGAACTACATCGCAGGAACTGTCAGATGACTCAACAGCACCCTTGGGAGTATCTACAGCATCCTTAGAAACATCAACAGCCGCATCACTTGTACGAGCATGAACTTTATGGTCTACATCGGCAGTGTTAGAGGTACAAGAGACAACAGCAGCATGATTAGCTGCAGCACAATTAGATTGAATAGGCTTAGAACCATGACCTTCAATAGCCTCACATGTATCAGATGAAACAGCCTTATGCTTTCCATTTAAGCGGAAAGCTTTCTTAAACCATGATGTTGCTTTAGCTTTAATGGCACCAAAGAAGCTACGTGTAGCCTGCTTATCCTGAGATAAGTCTTCAGAAGGTGCAGGCTCAGCAACAGGACGCTGCATAGGCACTACAGGAGCATAAGATGCTGTATTGCAAGGCTGATGAAAGATCTCGCCTGTCTGATTGTCCATAAGCTTACTAGCTGCAGCATGGGATAGGGTGCTATCCACATACTTAGGAGAGTTAGTGCTAGACAGGCTAGATTGGGTCTGAGTTTGAGCTTTGCAGCCAAGGTCTACAGATGAAGAAGCTAAGGATCTTTCTGTAGTACTTTCTAGTGAGTGTGTGAGCATAGAGCTACCACCGTTAAGCTAAAAATAAGTATCCAAAATGAGCTTGAGCACCAACGATACTCAAGCTCTACGAGGAGACCGGCGTTGTTGCATGCACAGCAACAACATGGCTGCTATGGTAGACCTCTATATATTCATAACTGCGTGTACTGCGATCTTGCTAAACAAATGCGATAAATATCAGCTTTTAGAAGAAAATTAGGCAATTGCCAAAAGTGATCTAGATCACGAATTTGAGCAGAGAATAGGGCAATGGGGAGCTCAGAGAAGCACTAGAGCTGAGAAAAGGGTGGAGGAGAGGAAGAAAGTGCAGGGTTCTAAACCGCTCTAAGAGGGCAAATCATCTTAGACGGTAAACAAATGAATGATGAGAGAAAAGGTAAGGCAGTGGAACTTTGGGATTTGGTCGTGATGTTTCAGCTATAAAAAAGGCCCTGAAGCCGAGGGCAACAGAGCCTAATTGCATAACTTTAAAGGAAATTATTAGCCAAGGAGGCTTAAGCCAAGCTGAGGCCGGGTATTAGCCTGCATCAGCATGGAAGCAGCAGCCTGCTGAATGATGGACTGCTGAGATAAGTTAGCAGACTCTTGAGCAAAGTCAGCATCACGGATACGTGAGCGTGCATCGGCTTCATTAGCTGCAACATTAGACTGATTACGGATAGATGACTCCAGTCTGTTTTGGATGGCACCCAAGTTGGCTCTCTGGCCATCGACGTCTGCAATCATCTTATCCATTTGAGCAATTGCAGCGGATGGATCTACTTTTGAGAACTGGAAAGTGATGGTGTTGTTGGCAATTTGTACAAGCTTATCATTGCCAAACTCGAAATTTTTGTCTGATCGACTGGAGATCGTAGAAAACTTCATGTTCTCAACTTGGAAAGTGATAGTATCGCCCTTATTTGAGCCGACTTGTAGAGTCATACTACCTGCTTTAGAAGCATTACCTTGGCCAGCTTTTGAGAAGATAGTAGAATCATCACCTTGCTGACCAACCAAGATTTTCTTGCCAGCAAAAGTAGTCTGATTTGCGATACGAGTAATCTCATTTGCAAGTGACGAGGCCTCTTTTGATAAGGCTGCCTTGTCTTCAGCAGTATTAGTACCGTTTGAAGCCTGTACAGCTAAGGTACGGATCTTCTGGAGCATGCCTGAGATCTCATCCATACCTGCTTCCATGGTCTGAGCAAGGGCAATACCATCAGAAGCGTTGCGGTTACCTTGGTTGAGGCCGTTGATTTGTGAGGTTAAACGATCAGCGATTTGGAGGCCTGCAGCATCATCTTTTGCGCTATTAATACGCATACCGCTTGATAAGCGCTGGTATGTAGTAGTGAGCTGGCTCTGGACGTTGCCTAAGTAGCGCTGGCCCTGAAGAGCTGAGTAATTGGTATTAACATACTCCTTTGATCATATAACGATCAATATCGATATATAAAATCATTGAATATCTCTTGTTTTATCGGTCAATATATAATAT
>NZ_CABTML010000036.1:0-12295 GCF_902485895.1 uncultured Anaerobiospirillum sp.
AGGTACGTATACTTATTAAGTTTTTACTATATAAAACTGCTTGAGGTATAACAGAACCGAAACTAGCAGGTGGATCCGTTTTTCATTGCGTTGGTATGCTCAAATCGTTGCATATCACATATGTTGTTGGTGTTGAGCCCTTATTTAGTTGCTGGGGCCTGGCCCATTATTTATGAGTAAATTAGCGCATGAGTAATTGAAGGCCAAGCTGAGGGCGCTGATTGGCCTGCATGAGCATGGTCATAGCTGCTTGTAAGATGATGTTTTGGCGAGTGAGGTTGGCAGCCTCTTCAGCAAAATCTGCATCACGAATGCGGCTACGAGCATCTGCCATGTTAGCTGATACATTGGATTGATTACGAACAGATGACTCAAGGCGGTTTGCCGTTGCACCAAGGCTAGCACGCTGTGAATCTACCTCATTAATCATACTGTCCATAATACTGATGACATCTGATGGATCGGCTTTAGAAAATTGGAAGGTAATATTGCCGTCCTTATCAATGGTCAATACTTTATCGTTGCCAACGTAATTTTTAGCAAAGTCCTTATCAGCTCTTACGCCAACAACAGAGAATTGCATGTTCTCTAGCTTAAAGCTGATAGTGTCTCCTGCATTAGCTCCTACTTGCAAAGTGATGTTTTGTGCATCGCCTGCAGTGCCATTACCTTGAGATACTAATGACTTATCGCCTTGAACGCCATTGAGAATAGTCTTACCGCCATAGCTAGTCTGTTTAGCAATACGACTGATCTCATTAGCTAGAGAGGCGGCTTCTTTTGATAAAGCAGCTCGATCCTCAGCAGTATTGGTACCGTTGCTTGCTTGTACGGCTAAGGTACGGATTTTTTGCAGCATGGAGGCCATTTCATCCATGCTAGATTCAGCTGTTTGAGCCAGTGCAATACCATCAGAGGCATTGCGGTTACCTTGATTAAGCCCGTTTATCTGTGCAGTTAGGCGGTTTGCGATCTGAAGGCCAGCAGCATCATCTTTAGCGCTATTGATTCTAAGTCCTGACGAAAGCCTTTGATAGGTAGTATTAAGCTGATTTTGTAGGTTAGTGATGTTCCGTAGTGTCTTTAGTGATGTGACGTTAGTATTCACATAAACTGGCATAGGCGTCTCCAGAACGTACATTAATCTCTTTTTCAACCGACATGCATCATCATGTAATTTAGAAGATGGTAAGCGGTGCATATCTCTTATATATCATCGTTACACATGACGCTAAATAAAGAACACTCGGGCCAAGAATGGATTGTCTTCTCAATGATAGTAGATGCTAACTAGTGCGGGCGCTGCAAAAGTAATCATGTCTGCGAGCTTATTGTAATATTGCGCTGACAGCAATCCTTACAAGCTTGATGGAGAAGATGTCAATGAGGCTAAGGATGTCTTTGCAATGGAAAGCTGTAAATAAAAAAGGTCCGGCCCCGTAAGGAGTCGAACCTTTTTTAAGCTGTTAAAAGCTATTCTTATTTTGCTTTGAGTGCTAAAGCAAAGAACTTAGTTGCTTCCTCATGGCGACTCAGGCGCTCATTAAGCTCGGCTGCGAGTAAGTACAGATCGCGGCTCTTGGTATGCTCTAAAGCCTGCTTTAAGTGGGCCTTAGCTTCAGTAAGCTTATCAGACTTCATCTCGAGGTTAGCTAAAGCCTTGAGCAGTGGCACATTAGTAGAAGAACCAATAGTGTTAGAACCGCCTTGCTTAGTAAGCTCCTCTAAAACCTTAGGTGAAGCAGCGTCCCAAGTAGCAATCGACTCTAAGATAGCTGGGTCTAAGTTGCGGCGGATAATGTCCATGGTGTACTTGCTTGCCTGAGCAACATCACCAAGCTCGACGAGCTTAGAAACTACAGGAGCCATAATGCAAGCATTGTGACGCTCTGCGCGGTCAAGTGAGCCAATCATGACATTGACCTTGTCTAATGTGTCTGCAGTACTTAGGAAGTGGCTAGTGCAGCGAGCAGTGATCTTAGCAGCCTCTTCATCATCAATAATGCGCTGCTTCTTTAAAGCAGGTAACAGGCTGTAAATCTTGTCGAACTTGCCTTCGTGCTCATAGCACTCGTATAAGAGCTTAGTAGTAACTGCGCCAGAGTAATTCTCTTTCTTTAGAGCCTCGAGGTTCTCAAGAGCAGCCTCGTTGTTACCAATCTTTAAGTTGAGCTTTGCTCTTAAGAGCTTGCAAGCAATGTCAGAACCATCAGAGGCATGCTCAGCACGATTTAAGAAAGCTCGGCACTTTTCTAAGTCGCCTAATTCAAAAGCTGATTTTGCGCCTAAGAACAGTACGTTGATTGGCAGTTCATCTTCAGAGCCAGACTTCTTAATTAAAGCTAAGGCACGAGCATAAGCGCCTTCTTCATAAGCTAAGAAAGCTTCGTTTTGTAAAGTCTGATGCTTGATGTTCTTGCGGTTTGAGAAGAAGCGAGCAGTAGACTGTGGAAGCTTTATAGAACGGCTGATGATGTTTACAACTACATGCAGCACGAAGAAAGCGACAAATAAAATAATGATAGCTGTAGTAAGAGAGCTTTCTACAATATAGCTATTAGTGGCAATATGTACAAAACCCTGAGAATCAGCTAGGCGCGGACCTACAAAGACCGCACCGCACAGTAACGCAACGGCGATGAGGATCTTAATCATAGATTACTTACCTCTGCCTAATAAGTGCTCACGTGCATAAGTTGAGAATGCGCCGGCACTCTGTAACACATCAGGGGTCTTAATGGTGATTTCGCTCTTAGATAAGGTATCGAGCATCTCAATAGTATTCTTAACTACTAAGCTATCAGTGTCGAAGTAGGTGTTGATAAGGCCAACTGCCGCATTGAGGTTAGACTGCATGGATTCCTTATCGCCATGAGACAAGTCAGCCTTGGCAAGTAAGATACGGGTCTTGATATTCTCACGCAGATACAGATCCTGCTCTGGTGTTAAGAACTCAGTAGCAGCTTCGGCATTACGACGACGAATCTCAACAAAACGGGAAGCAAATTGATTAGCGGAGTTGAGTAAGTTCTCCTTCCAATCAGCGAGGTTTTCAGTAGTCTGCTCTGCCTTAACCATAGCAGCTTCACGAACCTTAGGATCTGAGTAGCCCTCAAGTACGAGCTTATCAACATTGTCATAAGCACGATCAAGGTCTAAACCTAAACCGCGCATATCAACCTGAGCAATATTCTTTAATGTAGAGATATCCTGAGAGATGGTCTCACGCAGAGCGACAACCTTCTCATCCTCAATGCCAACGAGCAATTCATCAGCCTGAGTCAGCATCCAAACAGCTGCCTTGATGTCTTTTTCAAAGACAGCCTTGGCTTGGGCATTGTTTACTAAGAAGTAAGCCTCAGCAAGCTGCCAATCATATGGATTGCGGCTTTGGAAAGTATCAATCTTATCGGAAAGCTCACTGACGCTCTTGCCTTGAGCCTGTTGGGCAGAAATCAGGCTGTTAACAGTCTGAGCTAAGCTCTGATAATTCTGGGTTAAAGTGGTGGTGCTTTGCTGCAGGGCGGCATTGTTATGCTGTGCAGTCTCTAAAAGATTAGCGCTCTGCTCGATACGATTAATAGAATCGGTAATCTTGCTTTGAGCATTGGCGTAATCATTGTTGATAGCAGCAAGCTTCTGCTGGTTTTGGAAAGCGGTATAACCTGAAAAACCTGCGGCGCCTAAGGCGATTAAGGTAACGATCCAAAGGAGGCCAGTTTTTCCGCCTGAGGAGTTGGCAGCCTTAGTGCTAAGACGGTATTCGAGTTCTTTTAACTCTGCCTTGCTAACGTAAGACGGTTGTGAAGAGTTTGAATTATCCTGAGCAGCAGTCGAAGTGTTGGCCTCGACCTTCTGTAAGGTGCTTTCGGTTGTGGACGTTTCTTTTACCATTTTGATCCCTGCGTGGGTCTTGTTTAACAACTTCGGGCTAGAAAATGCGATGGATTTAAATTTAAAACCATCGTATTGCCAAGCTCATGTCAAAAGAGCACTTAATCGTGTCTCTTTGAGTCGGGCGCAAAGCCCGAAGAAAGACCTTATGGTCAGAGGCCGACATGGCTATGAAAGTACTGCTTGTAAAGGCATAAAGCTTAGCTTAGCTTTGCCCTTGTAGGCAGACTTACAAGCCTGGCTAGCTAAGCTAACTTACAAAAGATAGCTTAGCTAGATTAGCTAATTTAAGCCAATGTCTTTCTTTAACCAAGCGCTCGTGCGCGGTCCAAATGTTGATTATCAACGTAATCTTTGCGCCTCAAGTTCTAAAGACTCATATTCAGCCTGTAGATCTTGTAGCTGCTTAGACATTTGAGATTCGAGTTTATCGTACTCATCAATCTCATCTGTCACTTGGGCACTCTTTAAGACCTTACTTTCACTAATAAGTTCATCAGCATGGTGCGTAATGTCGATCACTGTCATAAGAAATTTGATCTCTTAACGGCGTTTAATGGCTCTAAAGCAATTTTATAAACCATGGACATGAGTGCTATTTAAGTAATGTTGCTGCGTTGGCATCAGTTACAAAGGTACGCTCAAATCGAGGCTATAAGATGATAACTCACCTTGATTGAGCCCATTATTGCACAGCAAAGTGAAAGCAATTTTGAGCAATTGTAGAGGCCTAACGGCACGCAAACTAAACTCGAATTTTACCACCAATTGACCTGTTAAATCTGTGGAGGACAGTACAACTTGTCATATTAAGTGGAACTTTTGGGCAAAAGTGTGTGGTGAGTCATTGTGTTTAATTGCCTAAAGGGTGACGGTGCACTTGACTTATCTTGCTCACCCTTCGTTTTACGCAATCTTTTCTCGCTGTATAAAACTATGGTTAGCGTGCACAGTATAAGAGCCAAAACTGTATGTCTCACAGGAGCAATTAACAGCACTGCAGTTGTGCGCCAAATACTTTGGCAAAATCTTTATGGCCAACATAGCATCTATAGCATGGCCATAAGCTTGTCTAGGTTATAATACTAATCTTAGATCCTGATGCTCATACTATGAGTTTAAAGCTGCAACTAAGGCCGTGCATCAAGCCTATTGTTGAGTTTGATCCGTATATGAGAGCCGGATTGGTGATTGGCATTGTGGTGATGTTGAATGGTTTATATTCCAAAGCAACAGATATTGACGAGATTTAGGCGCTATAAAGCTCTTAATGAGACGCGTCTTGAGAGATCTTTGTCTTTAATGAACCATGACACGCGCTTTTGCCTCGCCATCGTTCCTGTACTGCTGCATTACAACCATGTCAATCTGCCTGGCTATCGTGATGGCTACATACCACATGGTATTGATCTTTTTACCCTCAATGATGTGCAGCGTCGCTATTTAGATGACACCATCTTACCTGGCACCCCGCCGCTTCAAGAGCCAAAAGAACATGCCATCTTAGGTCTGTATGCTATGGGTTCGACCTCATCTTTAGGTCAGACCAAAAACTCAGACGTAGATATTTGGGTATGTGTCAAAGCCTCATTATCTGAGGCAGGCACCAAAGCGCTGCAGGATAAGTGTCGTTTCATTACTGATTACGTAAAAGCTCATAATGTTGAGCTCAATCTGTTTGTTACCCCAGAAGATCGTTTTACCAATTTCCAGCCAGACAGTCTTGATGAAGAGAACTGCGGTAGTGCGCAAAACCTCTTCTTGCTTGATGAGTTCTATCGCTCCTCTATACGTCTGTGTGGTCGTTATATTCTGTGGTACCTCATCTCGACTACTGAAGAAGAGCAGTCTTACCAAGCCTATGCCGACTTCTTAACTAAAGGCATCTCTGGTATGCCAGCATTTAAAGATGGACGCATAGCAAGGGATGATCCTTATGAGAGCAAAGTAAGATCGGCTCTTAGCAGTCAAGTAGATCTAATCAACAATGCTGATGCCTCAACTCCCGATGAAAGGTTGATTAGCGGCGTTACACCGCTCATTTCTGTCTGCCCAATTCTAGCTAATCAAACCCACTTTTTAGCCCAATCAGCTTTTGATGTGCACCCGTTCTCTAAGAGGACACGCAAGTATAATGATGCAGCATTTACTGATGCCCTTAATGGTTCTGCTAGCCATGCTTTATATGGTCCGCAAGGATCACTAGATCCTAATACCGTGACCTTTACCTCTAATGAACAAAAAGAAATTGGTTTAGGTTGTTCTTCAGATGGTCAAACTAAGCTAGAAAATGAATTCAGCGACATTGATTTTACTGCCCGTGCATGTTTTGATTACCCATCGGCTAATCAAATGCCGCAAGCACACCCACATGTGATTCGTACTGTACCTAAGATTAACTTTGTATCTCTTGATGATAGCTCTCAAAGATCCACCATTAAACGTAAGTACATGAGTCTCATTAATAATGAGGCCACTTCCACTCACAGTCTGAATAAAAATCACATCCAAAAGGGTTTAGGCAAGGCAGTAAGCAAGCTTGCATCCTACTATCAAAGCCGTATTGCATCTTCAACTAATCATCACGTCAAAGATTCTAATGACACTAGCGATCCGCAGCGATCTGAGATCGTTTCAGGAGCAACTAGTCAAGATGCGGCGTTTTTCGACGATTCATCTGCACACCATGGTTTGCCTAAAATAAAGTCACCACAAGGGGGATTGTCTACAGTCAATCTCTTTGAAGATCGCACCGTACAGAGTGATAAGTCTCGTGGCGAGAGTTCAGATGTGTCTTTAACCCACATGAATGTCCTCATGTCGGTTAAAGGTACTACCTCTAGTGGTGATCTCTTATCAAGCTTAGAGCTTAATCATATTGAATATGGGCCAAGTGACTCTAGCTCTGATAAATTTATCAGTTATGCCAAAGGCGCGTTTTGTAGTATTGAGCTGCCCTCGCACACTGGCTCTTTTGTCGATTCACAAAATGATATGGGAATTGAGCTTAGTGCGCAGGTTTCTATTTCTAATAGTGGCAATCTAGATGCCTCATTAGATAATAAAGAAGATATTGATAACAGCGCATCATTACGCCATGAACAGTGGCAGCAAAGTGGCGATAACAATAGCTACGATGCTTTTCAAGGTCGTCATAGAGTTACTTATGACGGTCACGAGCATAATACTTGTGCAGTAGGATTTTCTGAAGGTGAATACTTAGGCACCGACTTTGTTAATAGCGCCGACCATTCAGTAATGGATCGCGTCCTTAACCTTAAAAGATCGGAGCACTTATTAAATGATCCTTCTAAGCAGCAAGCCCAAGATTCACACTCAACAGCAACTAAGCTTGCGCCTTCCACTCATAACACTGCACTACATTTACATAACATAGAAGCTACAGCAACTGTATCGCCTGATGATAAGGAAGCAGATGCGGCCAAAGATCATGATGTAGTAGGCAGTACAAATACTACTGAGCATGCTGCTAGAGACGAGATCATTAGTGAGGATCATAGCGTCAATGGACTCACCGCTACTAGCGATGCTAAAGCCCATGACAATAGCAATGCGCATGACAATAGCAATGCTAATTCCCGTGATATTAGCTATGCGCATAATAATAGCGATGCACATGACAATAGCGATGCTCATGCCGGCCATGATGAGTCAAATGAGACAAAGATAGGCCATGCTGCTAAAAATGAAATAAAGAGAGGCCATGCTGCAGCGATAGGCTCTGATGAGGTAAATAATGCTAAGGTGCTAGGATTTGACAGTATTTCAGATGCTGTTAATAGCTCTTTTATCTCGCGCAAAGAGTATTTGGTAAAGGGCCGTAGCCGTAATGTCGCTGCTGATGATGTCAAAGAGAATAATGGATCTAACCACAATACTTTAGAGGAGGGTACTGACGATAATGGAAGTAACTATAAGCCTCACCATAGTATTCGCGGCATTACTGTTACCGGAGAACTTTTAGCTGCCCCTCAAAGAGATCTTGAGCTTAATAACAGCTCCTCAGAAAATGATGGTGCGCACACAGATCTTGATGGAAGTAAGGCCCCTGACCTTAATGAGGGTAAGGACGCAGATCTGCACCCTCATCTTGATCAGAGCAAGCATGCCGATAGTGAGCTTGAAGAAATCTATGAGGGCTATGAGCTTGGCGATGATCTTACGGAGGAGGTGGAGGATGATGCTATCTCCAAGCTCGAACGCGAGGCGGCAGTGCTTGCTCGTGCTAAGTCTATACGTAAGATGCGTGCTGCGCGGCGCAATGAGGCTGTAGCACGCGCTGGTGCCATGATGGCCAAGAAGATTTCTGGCGCGAGCGCCTTAAACAATCTCTTCTCTAAGCTCTTTCCTAATTCAGATGCGGCGCATGGCACTAAAGATCTCACTTTAGAAGATGCCTCTGGCTCATGTGATGAGTCATTATCAAGCAACATATCCACTCAGCCTACTTACATTGCTGCTATAGACACCTTTTCACAAAAGGGTACTTATAAGCAAAGTCATGGTTATGCTGTAGTCAGTGCAACTACTGACTATGCATTAAATGATTACTCTGAGCGCCAACGCTATATACGCCAAACTCGTGATGAGGCTGTACATGGTTACCCAGGTTTTGATGCGGCTATTGAGCGAGATAGTAGATACCATGCAGTACTTAGCATGGAGCTTAACAAGAGTTTAAGTAAGCAAGGTCTTACATCTAATATCCAAGATGGCGCTGAGTTTTCAAGCCCAAGCGCCTTAAGGCGTGACTCAATAAAAGCCCGTCTCAATAGTGATTTATATAATGATGTAACTGCATCAGCACAAGCTAGAGATTATCTGTCTAAACACGCTGATCAAGCCTTTGCTCAGCTACATTCACACAATGACGCTATCAATAATTATGATGGCAGTTCAGATTCTTATATATATGGTCATCCGTCTTTTGGTCAAGAAGGTGAGTTTGCTAACGGCCCTTTATCATCCGATATTCCAATGGAAGAACATAAGGAAGCTAGCAACTTTAGCCCAAATATAGGCCATCTTACCAATGCTCAAGCGCAGCAAGATCAAAATGATTTAGGCGGACTTTCTTATGAATATTCCGTTGCAGATATGTCTGAGCATAGCAGCAATGATGGTGATCTCGATAACTCACTAGTAGCACAAGCATCTGTGCTGCAAGAGACTGGCAATTCACTGCTCAAAGAACACATCTTAGCTCCTTCGCATCGTGCCTCTGTGCACGGCTCTGCAAAGAGTGGATCATGGGCAAGCATAGCTTTGTCTAAGATGACCAAACGAAATATCTTAGATCGCGGTGCGTACATTGCTAATAATCTTAGCCATAAAGGCACAATTGATGTTTCCAAGTCAGTATACTCCCATGGCCAGGAGAGCAAGGTTCAAGGACGTGCTTCTTTATTCAAAGGTACCGCTTTTGCCGATCGTCGTGCTTTAAATAGAGGCAAGGTAAAGCCTATTATCAAGCATGACAATGCCATGGATAATGAGGGATCAGACAATAGAGCCTCAGGACTAGAAAGACTAGCAGCAGCTATGGGCGTTACGCCAATGCCATTTTTGGGGGTTAACTTCCAGGGCATGCAAATGGACGCTTATGCCAATAGCGTGCTTGCAGATACGGATGGACTGCTTGATGATAATGGCTTAGAACTAGGCCGTAAAGAAGGTGGATTGGCAAGGTTAAATCCAAGCTCGAATCAAAGCGTAGCGTCTGTGCAAATGTACGAGGCTTATCATGGTGATGCTAGCATGGCATCTGCCACTCCTTTATCGATATTCTCAAGTGACAATGCTGCCTCCTCAACCATTGGCAATATTAGTGCTCAGGCAACTAATGCAACTGAAGTGCGTGATCTCTTTGTAAGATCAAAAGCTAATGACAGTCTTTTAGGAAGCTTAAAGGTTTCAGATCCAGCACATAAAGCCGCGCTTGGTTCATCATTGCGAGCTCATAGATATGCGACTAGATTAGGCGGTTCTAAAGCTCATTTAAATAAAGATCATTTAAGAGGAATTACTACTTCTGCCTATAGCATCTCTAAAAAGCATGGCATTGGTGTTCATGCTGTTGATGTAGGCGCAAATGGTCGTGGTGGCGTCTTTAGTGAGGGTTCTCGCATGCGCGAGTATGTAACTCACGATCAGAGCTCTACAAGTTGGGTGCAGTCTAGCGCCAAGACAGGAGGCATTCAGACTGCCTATCCTGTTAGATCTTATGGTGCTGTCCTATCTTCAGATGAGAGTATTAAAGCTGCCGCTTTAGATGGCTTTAGAGAGTATGAGGCACCGCTTAATCCTGATGAGTGGTTTGACTTTGGATCGGTAGTCTTTAGTTCTCCAACTGAGTACTTTGGCTCAGGTCTGTGGCTTCTTTATAAGGCCATTGAGTCTCCGCTAAAAGTGGTGCTTAAGATCTTGCTCATGGAGGCATACTCATCAGACTATCCAAATACCAAGCTGTTATCGAGCGAGCTTAAGGATTATATGCTTTCGCATGATGGCTACAGTATTGATCTCGACTCTTATTATCTGATGTATCGCAGAGTCTCTGACTATTTGATCGCGTCAGGATCAGACAGCCGTCTGTCTTTAATGCGTAAGTGTTTCTATTTGAAGATCTTCGATGGTGTAGGCGCTTCTAATCATTCGCACCGTGATGATGGTACGCTAAAGCGTGAGCTGTTAACTAAGTTCGCTCGTCGCTGGGGATGGAATGATAGTTTTGTCTCTGATATCGAGCAATTCTCATCTTGGAAATTAGATGAAGTGCGTGGCTTTAACCGAGAGGTGTATACCACTCTGCTTGAGAGCTATTTAGCACTGCTGCGCTTCTCGATTCGTCACGGCATTGAATACGCGATTACATCTGATGATGCAGCGATCTTGTCACGCAAATTATATGCAGCTTTTGATCGCTACCCAGGTAAGATCTCAGTAATGCACACCTCCTTTAGTAAGAATCTTGAGGAGTTGCATCTTACTTTTATTACGCCATCTAAAGGTAGCATCTGTCGTCGTGGCTGGCATATGTATACCGCTGCAAGCGATGATGTAGCTTTATTAAACCTGAAGGTCGCATATATAGGATCTCGTTTAAGTGAGGTCGTTACATGGGCTTGCTTTAATGGCTTAATGACCTCTAGAACTACAGCATATATCTCAGGTGCGCCTACAGTAGTGACACCTCGTATGATTAAGCAGCTTGCCACCGATATCATGCGTGTAATTGGTAGCAAACGAGGTCGTGTAACCGAAAGTAATTTGCAAAGTACCTCTAAGCTTGTAGCGTGCTTAGTTGTACTCAATCTTGAGCAAGACGAAACTGAGTTGTACAAGAATCAGATCTTAGATACTGACTATGGCTCAACTTTATCTTGCGGTAGACAACGAGTGTGCCTTGTAGGCTCTATTGACTTAGTGCTTATCAACAGTTGGGGTGAGATTCGTTCGATTACCCTGCCAAGTGGTGAAGAGGGTGTAGTAGAGTTACTCGCTACTTTATTACGCATTTTGCGTAATACCACTGAAGTAGGCCAAGAAGATGAATCGGTAGCTGCTATGCTAGAGACCATAGAGGTGTGCTCATATGCAATAGCCTACCAAGATCTGATTAAGTACGATCTTGAGTCCGTGCTGCGTCAGGTATTTAACTGCTTAAGCTCAAATAGCTCTAGTGAATACACCTTTGATGTGGGCAGAAATACTTATGTTGCCCGTGAGCAAGGTGAGCGTGGCGTCATTATCAATAAGAAGAGCTCAATTGCCTCAGGTGAGTATGATATCAGTGTGCTATCACGCTATGGAATGCGCCCTGAGTTTGCTCTGCAGGTTCCTCCTATCATTGATCGCTACGCAACTGCGGGCATTATGCAGTACTTCTTTATTCCAGGAGTTAAAGATAGCGGCCACTGGGATATCTACATCGTCAATGAGCGTAATGAAGTTACGATCTATAACGATTACATTGGTTCGCGCGCTACTTTAGTAAATGCCATTAACCGCTTCTATACAGAGCAGTCACGTAATCTTTCTAATATCACTGCCCGCTTCAATCTGCCGCAGTACTTTGTCTTAAGTAAAGATCTTAAGGCCATTCATCCATTCACTATTCGCAGTAATCCAGACTAAAAGGTAAGCCATAGTGCAGCGCAGAACACGAGTAGCTGCAGCTTATCGCATTTTACATCTAGGCTCCCATGGCCATTCATTGGCGCTTTTCAAAAAAAACAAGCAAGCAAGCAAACAACAACAAAAGTACTTGGTCGATTTTACGGGGGTTAAATTTAAAAGCTAGCATACATATTATAAACCGCATGTTTATCGAATTTTAAGGAAACATGCAATTGCTAGGATTTAACAAAACCACACTGAT
>NZ_CABTML010000037.1:0-10923 GCF_902485895.1 uncultured Anaerobiospirillum sp.
GCTTAAGCCTCTTAGGCTAAAACTAAAACACCTCTTTTTACTTTAGTTTTTTTTTAAAGGCAGCCTTATGGCTGCCTTTTTTTGTGTCTATGGCATACACAAGTCTTTTGCGACGGTTTTTCCTTATAGGCTGCGGTGCTTATGCTTTTATTGTTAATGCACTGTATTGGCTAAAATGCCTTATATTCGGGCAAAACGCGCGTTATTATGAGTTTTTGCCTAGTTTTAGTGCGCTTAAGGGTAGCCTTGCTCCAAATCAGGCTATAATGCTTAGGATTGTCACGAAAGGCTTATTTGTCCGTTAAAGGACGGCTAATTGTTATTAGCCTTATTAGCCTGCAGCTAGTTTTTGTTGAAAGCATTTACTCATTATGACTTTGTAAATGCTTGTGGCTGTATCGTGACCTTGGATTCACTTTTTTAGTTTACTTTACCGACACAGAGCCATAACTCAAGTTGGGCGTTGTTGAATGCAGGATACTTAGGTTTTTGTTTTGGTTTTCTTGCAGCTGCCCTAATCGGCCTTGAGGAATGGATTTTGGAGATTTTCATGAGCAACGTAAATGATCAAAGCAAGAAGCGACTTCGTATTGCTATGAAGAAGTCAGGTCGCTTAACTGATGAAACTGAACGCTTATTTAAGAGCTGTGGCATCAAGATTAACGAAAACCGCGATCATCTACTCGCTCATGCTGAGAACATGCCGATTGATATCCTGCGTGTCCGCGATGATGACATCCCTGGTTTAGTCATGGATCATGTAGTTGACTGGGGTATCGTTGGTCAGAATGTTCTTGAAGAAACCTCCATGCAGCGCAAGGTTGATGGTCTTGCAACTGGCTACAAGGTAGTTACCGAGCTCAACTATGGTGATTGCCGTCTGGCCATTGCCACCCCACAAGAAGAAGAGTGGACTGGCGTTGAGTGCCTGCAGGGCAAGAAGATTGCCACTACCTACCCATTCTTACTGCGCCGTGCTTTATCTGAAAAGGGCGTAGACTTTAAGAGTGTACTGTTAACAGGTTCTGTTGAAGTTGCTCCACGTGCAGGTCTTGCTGATGCTATCTGCGATCTCGTATGCACTGGTGCTACTTTACAGGCTAACGGTCTTAAGGAAGTTGAGACTATTTTCGAGTCAAAGGCAGTTATCATCTGCCGTGACCAAGAACTCTTCCCTGAGAAAAAGGCTATTGCAGACAAGATCTTAACCCGTCTTAAGGGTGTCATGACTGCAAAAGAGTCCAAGTACATCATGATGAATGCACCACGCGACAAGCTCAAAGAGATCACAGCTTTACTCCCTGGTGCTGAAAACCCATCCATTATTGAACTTGAAGGTGATAAAGAGCGTGTAGCACTGCACGTAGTATCACGTGAAAAGCTCTTCTGGGAAACTATGGAAAGCCTCAAAGAGTTAGGCGCATCCTCCATTCTGGTTGTCCCAATCGAGAAGATGCTCGACTAATTACACCTTCACTAATGCAGCTGCGATCTTATGATTTGGCAGCTGTTAGGATTTGTTCAACGATTTAATTGAGATGCGGCGTGGCTTTTGTCATATGGCTGCATCTTTCATCTTGCAAAATAATAGGCACTATACCTTTCTACGCCGTGCCTTAATTCAGCGCGGCTGCATGTGGTGTTTGTTCGGCTGCAGTGGTCTTTGTTCGGCTGCATGTGGTGTTTGTTTGGATGCAAGAAGGATGAGGTTAAATGGATATTATTGAGTGGAAGGCACTTGATGAGGGTCAGCGTAAGGCTACTTTGCTGCGACCTGCTCAAGCGTCTGAGGGCAAAGTATCAGAGATCGTCAGCGATATCATTAAGAACATTCGTGAGCGTGGTGATGAGGCGCTTAAAGAGTACTCTCGTACCTTAGATCGCTGCCCTGATGACAAGCTTGAGCTTACTGCAGATGAGATTGCTAAAGCTTGTTCAAATATCGATCCTGAGCTTAAAGAAGCTATCGATAAAGCCTACGTAAACATCCGCAAATTTCATGAGGCTCAACAGCCTTGCCATGCCACAGTTGAGACTGTACCTGGCATCGTTTGTAAAACTGCTACCCACCCTATCGAGAAAGTCGGCTTGTATGTTCCAGGCGGCTCTGCTCCATTAGTTTCTACTGCACTGATGCTTGGCGTTCCTGCTGAGATTGCTCAGTGTCCTGAGGTTATTTTAACCTCCCCATACCCTCTTTCTGATGCCATTATCTATGCTGCCTCCAAGTGCGGTATCACACGCATCTTTAAGTTAGGTGGTGCTCACGCTATTGCTGCTATGGCCTATGGCACTGAGTCTGTACCAAAGGTTAACAAGATCTTTGGACCAGGCAATCAGTATGTAACCATGGCTAAGCGCTTAGTGAGTGAGGATGCCTTAGGCGCAGCTATCGACATGGCTGCAGGCCCATCTGAGGTACTGGTCATTGCCGATAAGAATGCTGATCCGGACTTTGTAGCAGCAGACTTACTGTCTCAAGCTGAGCATGGCCCTGATTCTCAGGTAGTGTTAGTTTCTGATAGCCGTGAGTTATTACAAGAGACTAACGAAAGATTAGAAGTCCAACTTGCACAGCTACCTCGTGCTGAAATTGCCCGTGTAGCTATGTCACATAGCCGTTTCATCTTGGCTCCAAACCTTGATGAGTGCATTGCGATCTCAAATGCCTATGCTCCAGAGCACCTGATCGTACAGATTGACGATCCTGAAAGCATCGTCTCACGTCTGTTAAATGCCGGCTCTATCTTCCTTGGTGCTTACACTTGTGAGTCTATGGGTGATTACGCCTCAGGTACTAATCACACCCTGCCTACTTATGGCTATGCTAAGTCGGCCTCAGCCTTAGGCACTGATGACTTTAGACGTCGCTACACCATCTCTTGTGCAAGCAAGGAAGGTTTAAGAAACATCGGCAAGACCGTAGAGTTACTTGCACAGGCTGAGGGCTTACAAGCCCACGGTAATGCTGTTACCTTACGTCTGCAAAAGATTGGTCGCAATCAGGACGAGTAGCCAGCTCATATGATGCATACAGCATAGCTCATTAAGTTTTGATCTTTTTTAAGACTCCTTGCCTCGCTTATGCTGTTTTATCAACTTTGATGGCTACAGTATCATCAAGCAACTATCTAAGATGCCAGCTTCATCGCAGATCGCATTGCCGCGTCGTGTTAAGATGCTTTCTTGCTAGTGAAAAGGCAACTTGCTAAGCGCACTGCAGCTAGCTGTTTGCTACGCTTTACGTGGCACTTAGGTTGATATGCCGCGTTAGAGCATGCCACTGTTTTGTATGTGGTGCCGTGAGTGCTTGTCTCTAGCAGTTAGTGCTTGTCTCTAGCGGTGAGGCCTGTTTGGGCTTGGTAAAAATCAGTTTATTTTGGTTGCACGTTGTGGCAGCCGCTTTGAAAAACAATCGGAGAAATTATGGTTGATCTGACAAAGCTTGCATGTGAGCATGTACAAAAGCTTGAACCTTATATGAGTGCACGTCGTATTGGTGGTCATGGCCATACTTTCTTAAACGCCAATGAGTCTCCAAAGTCAGAGTTCTATATTTTCAACTCTACTACTCTCAATCGTTACCCAGATACCCAGCCTTTTGAGGTTACTCAAGGCATGGCTGATTACACTGGTTTAGCACGTGATCAGGTCTTAGCCTCCCGTGGTTCTGATGAGGCCATTTCCCTCTTAATTAGAACTTTCTGTGAAAACGGTGAGGGCATTGTTATCGCTCCTCCAACTTATGGCATGTACGAAATTGCAGCCAACACCAACCGTGCTCAGGTTGCTTATGCCAAGCGTGAGGACGACTTTAGCTTAAAGGCTGCTGCCATTGCTAAGGCCATTAAGGAAGCTCCATTCACCATTAAGCTCGTCTTTATCGACAGCCCTGCTAACCCACTTGGCAATATGTTCTGCCACGATGAGTTAAAGACTCTGCTCAAAGAGTTTGAGAACGTTCTTTTCGTTTTAGATGAGGCCTACATTGAGTACGATCCAAGTGCTACTACTGTGCCTTTAATGAAGGACTTTTCAAATCTCGTAGTATTACGCACCTTATCTAAGGCCTTTGGTCTTGCTGGTATCCGTTGCGGCTTTACCTTAGCTCATGCTGATGTTATCGCGATGATGGCCAAGGTAATCGACCCATACCCAATTCCTGATCCAGTAGCTCAGATTGCTCGTCAGGCATTAGCTCATGGCGGCATCGACCTGATGCGTGAGCGTGTTACTAAGTGCCTAGAGTTACGTAACTCCTTAAAGGAAAACCTCTTAAAACTCAGTTGCGTTAAAAAGGTCTTTGAGTCTCATGCAAACTTCCTCTTAGTTGAGTTTGAAGATGGTCCAAAGGTCTTTGAGCACATGCTGCAAAAAGGCATTATCCTGCGCTCCTTTGAGACTAAGCCAGGCCTTAAGAACACCATTCGTATCACCGTAGGCACTCCTGAGGAGCTTGATGAGGTGATGCGTGTGTTAACTGCTCTTACTGGTCAGTAATACTAATAGCAACCCTTTAACGCCTAAGATTTAGGCAAACCTTATATTTCAGGCCCCTTAAGCACTTTGCCTCTAAGGGGCTGTTTTTTAGAATTTAACCTAAAGCCATTTTCCACGAAGATACTAACAGTATGCGCCTTTAAGATGCAGCCTAACACTTAGCCTCTTACTGGCCCTTTACATAGTGTTATCAAGCTAGGTCAGACCATAATTTCTTCTTTGTCTATGTCTTTCATTTTGGTCTGATGCAAAAGTGCTTAGTCATACTGCATCGCCTAGGCATTTGCTTTGTTGCCAGGCATTTGCTGAGGTATTGTTAAGCCATTACTTTGCTGCCTTAGCTTTGCGTAGCTTTGCTGGCTTTTGCGTGCATCTGCTGGCTGTGCTTGCATGTACGTGCACTTGCTGGCTGTGCTTACATGTGCTGGCTGTGCCTGCATGTGCTTGGCCGCTACCGAGCATCTGCCTTGGCTACTTTTGCTTTGGCTAGTATTTGTAAGGGCGGAGCGTGCGCTTTGCTCTAGCATAGTGTTGGATATTGGTCTTTAGGATAACTATGATTTTCCCATGCAAAAGTATCTCTTTATCGATCGTGACGGAACTTTAGTATGCGAGCCTGAGGACTATCAGGTTGATGCATTAAACAAGATTAAGTTCCTGCCTCGCGTAGTCCCTGCTCTCTTAAAGCTGCAGGATATGGGCTTTAAGTTTGTAATGGTCTCTAACCAAGATGGCCTTGGTACTGACTCATTCCCACTTGATACCTTTACCCCTGCCCATGAGTTCATCCTCAACACCTTAGAGTCACAAGGTATTGTCTTTGACCAGGTCTTAATCTGCCCTCACAAGCCAGAGGATAACTGTGAATGCCGTAAGCCAAAGCTTGGCATGGTACAGGCCTATCTGCGCTCTGATGCTTGGAGCCGTGAGCACTCTTACTTCATTGGTGATCGTGATACCGACATCACTATGGGTATTGCTATGGGTGTTACTCCAATCCGTGTCGGCCTTGAAAGTGAAGTAGCTGACAGCGCATGTGACTCATCTTGCAATTGCACTGGCAATAGCAATGTTGGCTGCTTAACTCCAGCTAACGTAAAGGCTCGTACTTGGGATGAGATCGTTGAGTTCATTTCAAGCCGTGAAGCTGCTTTAGACAAGAAACAAGGCTGCTGCGAGGGTCGTGTCGCCGTAGTTACTCGTGAGACTAAAGAAACCTCTATTTACGTAAAAGTAGACTTAGACCACTCAGGCTCACGTAAGATTGATACTGGCATTGGTTTCTTTGACCATATGCTCGATCAAATCGCCGTGCATGCTGGCTTTAGCTGTGACATTAAGGTACGTGGCGACTTATACATCGACGATCACCACACTACCGAAGATACTGGTATCGCCCTTGGTACTGCGCTTAAGAAGGCCTTAGGCGATAAGCGCGGTATTGGTCGCTTTGGCTTTATCGTCCCAATGGATGAGCTGCAGGCTAAGGTCTACGGCTGCGAAGATAGTGCTCGCTTTACCTTAGACAATCAATGTGCAGTTACCTTAGAAGAGTCAACAAGCGATGTAGATGGCACCGTGGCTGTAGCTTTAGACATCTCTGGCCGCCCGCATGCTGACTTTAGCTTAGATGCCTCCTTTACCCGCGACAAGATTCATGACTTTGAGACCCAAATGGTGCCTCACTTCTTTGAGTCTCTGGCTTTTGCTATGGGTATTACACTGCATATGTCCGTTACTGAGGGTAATGCACACCATCAGGTGGAGGCCTTGTTTAAGGCATTTGGACGTGCTCTGCGCCCAGCTATTGCCGTTGTCACCAATGAGTTACCTTCCTCAAAGGGCACTCTATAGGAGAAGGCTGTGAAGATTTGTATCGTCAATACTAAGTCTGCCAACTTCAACTCTTTAGTGCAGGCTTTAACACGCCTCGACGTTAAGGCTGAGATCACCTCAGATATTGCTACTTTAAGCTCTGCCGACAAGCTCATCATGCCTGGTGTGGGATCAGCATCTGCAGTTATGGCAGGACTCCTTAACACCTCTATTGATGAGGTAGTTCCGCTTGCAGGTGATGATGCTAAGCCACATAGCGAGCTTATCGACTTTATCCTCAACTACAAAAAGCCTTTACTTGGTGTCTGCTTAGGCATGCAGGTTCAGGCTGAACGTTCTTGTGAGGTGCCACTTAACTCTGAAGTTAAGCACATCAATACCTTAGGCATTGTGCCAGGTACTGTGCACCCACTAGATGTTAGCGTTGAGGCTCAAATGAATAATGCTCAGGGCAATGGTATTGTCTGCTGCTCTGAGGGCGCTAATAGCTCCACTTTAAGCCCACTGCCACTCCCACACATGGGCTGGAATACCGTCCATCATAACGGTCACCCATTGTTTAAGGGCATTGAAGATAACTCTTTCTTCTACTTTGTCCACTCATTTTGCTTAGACAAGTGCAGCGCTACTATCGCAAGCACCGTCTATGGCCAAGAGTTTAGTGCTGCAGTAGCTAAAGATAATTTCATGGGTGTACAGTTCCACCCTGAAAAGTCTGGTGCTAATGGCGAGCGTCTCCTTAAAAACTTCATCGACATGTAGTTATCTACTTGTCTAGCTACTAACAAAACAATCAAACACCCACGGCCCCAAGCCGCCTCATCGATACTGCAGCAAGCCCAAAACAGCACTAATGCTAAATAGCACTGCAAGTACTTGTAGATGACAGCCATTAGCAGAATGCCTTAATACCAAGGCTAAGCCTTAGACTCAGGCTTAGGCTTAAGCTCAGGTTCAGGCTCTGGCTCAAGCTTAGCTTAGGCTCATGTTTAGGCCAATGCCCGTGCCGAGGCGTATGCCTATGCCATAAGGCATTTACATGCAATGGCATTCAAAGACATGCATCGATAACTCTCTTGCTTAGCTATAAGCAAGCTTATGAGCTACCTTAAGTTCTGCCTTAAAGCTTTGCAACGCAGCTAGTTTGAGGCTTATTGAGTAAGTCTCAGCGGTGACTTAGGTGTCTTTTTATCGGCAGCCTTGATTGAATTTGTTAGTGGCTATTAACATCAACTAGTAAGAAGAATATGTTAATCCCTGCACTTGATCTTATCGATGGTCAGATTGTGCGCCTCAAGCAAGGCGACTTTAATGAGAAGACCGTATTTAATCTCGATCCAATTGAGCGCGTGAAGCAATATGCTGCAGAAGGTGCTGAGCTCATTCACTTAGTTGATTTAGATGGAGCTAAGGATCCTAAAAAGCGCCAATTAGAGCTCATCTCCAAGATGACTCAGGCCTCAAGCTGCCCAATTCAGACTGGTGGTGGTATTAGAAGCTATGAGGATGTGCAATCATTGCTCGACTCTGGCGTTAAGCGTGCTGTAGTAGGCTCTGCAGCAGTAAAGGACAGAGCGTTTGGCCATAAGCTCTTAAAGGACTTTGGATCAGATGCTATCTGCCTTGCCTTAGACGTGCGTGTTATCGATGGAACCCCAAAGGTTGCAACTCACGGCTGGCTTGAGACTTCAGATGTGAGCCTCTTTGATTTAATTGAAGAGTTCTTAGATTCTGGTCTTGAGCATGTCTTAGTTACCGACATCTCTAAAGATGGCATGATGCAAGGTGCTAATAACAGCCTGTATGCTACCCTTTCAGAGCGTTATCCTAAGCTTGATGTTATCGCCTCTGGCGGTATCTCCTCTCTTGAGGATATCAAGGCTCTACATGAGCTTAAGGTTAAGAGCGCGGTCTTAGGCCGTTCCCTCTTATCAGGTGCATTCACATTCCCTCAAGCTCTCAAGCTTTGGAATGAGCTAGGCTAAACCCATACATATCGTAACTACTACCACTTAACTAAAGTACACAAGCACGTATGCTCGCTTAGCTTTATTACGCTGCCTAGCATCATAAGATGCATGAGGGGCACACAAGCTTACTTGCAAGCATGCATGCATGCCTACATAAACTGAGCATAAGATAAGATCATAGGCCATGAGATCATGGACTATGACAGTAGCGCTCAGAGCGCTATCTACATCGCGTTGCTTTGGTTGCATGCAGCGCTTAGGCTGTGCATAGAGGTAGGCTGCATTATAGCCCCTGCTGTCGGCTGTACTAAGCTACATGCTATATGCTGCAGCTTATGCGCTAGGTTTGTGGTGGTGGTTGCGATGAGCAAAGTAGTCAAACGAAGATGCTAGCGAAAAGAATTATTCCTTGTCTGGATGTCCGTGACGGCTTAGTTGTAAAGGGCGTTCAGTTTAAAAACCACGAAGTTGTTGGCTCTATTATTGACCTAGCTAAACGCTATGCTGATGAGGGTGCCGATGAGCTCGTATTCTATGACATCACTGCCTCTGCCCATGGCAAGAAAGTAGATAAGTCTTGGGTGGCTCGTATTGCTGAGGTAATCAACATTCCTTTTGCAGTAGCCGGTGGTATTCGTACCGTTGAGGCCGCTCAAGAAGTATTAGAATACGGTGCTGATAAGATTTCAATTAACTCACCTGCTTTGTCAGACCCAAGCTTAATTACACGTCTTGCCGATAGATTTGGCGTACAATGTGTGGTCGTGGGTATCGATAGCTATTACGATAGTGAATCTGGTGAGTACCTCGTAAAACAGTTTACTGGTGACGAAAAGACCATCACTACTACCTCTTGGAAGACCTTAGATTGGGTTCAAGAGGTACAAAAGCGCGGTGCTGGTGAGATCGTTTTAAACATGATGAATCAAGATGGCATGAAGAACGGCTATGACCTTAAACAGCTCAAAGCTGTACAAGAGGTATGTAACGTGCCATTGATTGCATCAGGCGGTGCAGGTAGTATGGAGCACTTCTATGATGCCTTTAATGAGGCTGACGTCTCTGGTGCTTTAGCTGCATCCGTTTTCCATAAGAGTATTATTAACATTGGTGAGCTTAAAGCTTACCTAAATGATAAAGGAGTTCTTTGCCGTGGTTGAGTTTTGTCATGGTTTTGCAAAGGTCAGTGAGCTTGATTTTGCCAAGGGCAACGGTCTGATTCCAGCAATTGTTCAGAACGCCCAAGACGGTCAGGTTTTAATGCTTGGCTACATGAACGAGGAAGCCCTGCAAAAGACTCTCGACACCCGCTTAGTTACCTTCTACTCCCGCGATCGTCAAAAGCTGTGGACTAAAGGTGAGGAAAGCGGCAACTACTTACACTTACGCGCAATCTCCACTGACTGCGACAAGGACACTCTGCTCGTCTTAGCTCGTCCAGAGGGCCCAACTTGCCACAATGGCACTAAGTCTTGCTTTGACGCATCCCCAATGTCCGATGCCTCAGTTAAGTACTTAGCTGCCTTAAAGGGCCTCTTCTAGTCAAAAGCTATCCTTTTGCCTTACACGACTGGCAGCCACCGTTGCTGCCAGCGTTTCACGCCATCTCTAGCTATCCTCTAAATCATCACGCCCATCAGCTAGGCATACAACTTACTTGCCCAACAGATGCAAGCTCAAGCTGCATTAGCAGCATCTGCGTAAAACTGCAGGCAAACACTGCAACTCAAAAATGCAGGCAAAAATCGCAGCATCCCCTATCTTGCCACATCATTTGCCACTTGCCATACGGTCAGCAAGTCCAAAGTGTCACTTAAGACACAAGCGGCAATTACTGCGACGCTGCATATCTTTAAACCGCCTCAACATCCTCAAAAAATCCAGTATTTATGACCATGATCTTTTGATCAACAATTTGTAAAAGCATTGGCCTGAATCGTGCAAACTGTAACTATGATTTCGTAATGCAGCTA
This sequence comes from uncultured Anaerobiospirillum sp., assembly GCF_902485895.1. Classification (NCBI taxonomy): domain Bacteria; kingdom Pseudomonadati; phylum Pseudomonadota; class Gammaproteobacteria; order Aeromonadales; family Succinivibrionaceae; genus Anaerobiospirillum; species uncultured Anaerobiospirillum sp. Next base: position 10,280 of record NZ_CABTML010000037.1, read on the forward strand.
ATGACGAAATCGCAATTTATATGATATGAGGATTATGCCATGGCCCTGTATGTTAATACCAACGTAAGCTCTATTAACGCTCAACGTAAGCTTGCTAACTCAACCTTAGCTCTTAATACCTCATATCAGCGTTTATCCTCAGGCCTTCGTATCAACAGCTCCAAGGACGACGCAGCTGGCCTTCAGATCTCTGATCGTTTGACCGCCCAGATTAATGGCCTCAACCAAGGCAACCGTAACTCTAACGACGGTATTGCCTTAGCTCAGACCATTGAAGGTGCTCTCGATGAGACCACCAACATGCTGCAGCGTATCCGTACTCTCGCCGTACAAGCTGCTAACGGTACCAATACCGCAAAAGATCGTAAGGCTCTGCAAGAAGAAGTAGACTCCTTAAGCTACGAGATCACCCGTATCGCCCAAAAGACCACCTTTGCCGGTGCCTTAGTCTTAGACGGCGGCGGTGCCAACACCCTCATGCGTCAGAAGGCTCCTGCAGCAGGTGGTCAGCCAGCAAAGTATGAGTATTTCTTCCAAGTGGAATTTAGTGAAACACCTCTGAAAGACTTTTTGGTGCTGCAATCTCGCAAACTTGTCTTTTCCCGCGACTTAGTTTGCCACTAATTCTTTTCGTTCTTACACTA
>NZ_CABTML010000038.1:0-12213 GCF_902485895.1 uncultured Anaerobiospirillum sp.
ACGAAGCTGATGCACGCTCACGTATTCGTGATGCTGACTTTGCTGAAGAGTCTGCTAACTTATCTCAGCAGTCCATTATTCAGCAGGCAGCTGCTTCTATGCTGATGCAGGCTAACACCCGTCCTCAGCTGGGCTTAAGCTTATTAGGCTAATAATGCTTTAGCGCGAGTGCGCAAAGTCTTTTTTTTAAATTAAGGCAGCCTTGGGGCTGCCTTTTTTTGTGTTTGTTAGCTTGATGTTTAACTATGGAGCTCATCGTAGATTTGTTCGGCCATCTTCGGACTGATGCCAGGGACTTTCTTGAGCTCATCAATGCCCGCACGCAATACCTCTTGCATACCGCCTAAGTGCTTTAATAAAGCCTGACGACGCTTTGGACCTACGCCTGCAATGCTTTCAAGCTTGGAAGTCCGTCTTGCTTTAGCGCGGCGATTTCTGTGTCCTGTAATAGCAAAGCGGTGGGACTCATCACGAATATGGATCACCAACTGCAATGCTGGTGAGTTTAGATTGAGATTAATACGCTCGTGACTAAAGGCTCTAATAAGAGTCTCAAGACCTTCCTTTCTACCCTCTCCCTTGGCAACAGCTACTATGGTTGGCATTGGTGTCTTAGCATTAGCAAAGGCATTAGAGATTACCTCCTCAGCCTGGGATAACTGACCAGGGCCACCATCAATAAAGACAAGCTGCGGACATTCACCACCATCAGGATCTTTAAAGCGTCTTGTTAGCACCTGATGCATAGCCGCAAAGTCATCACCAGGAGTGATGCCCTCGATATTGAACCTGCGATAGCGAGAACTATCTGGGCCTTCTCGATTAAACACTACGCACGAGGCTACAGTAAGCTCACCTTGAGTATGGGAAATGTCATAACACTCCATACGCTCAACGCCACTAATGCCAAGCAAGCTCTCTAGTTCTTTAATACGATGCTCTGCAGTGGCAAATGACTGCACCTTAGCACTAAGAGCTACAGACGCGTTAGTCATGGCTAGACGTACAAAACGATGCTTAGCACCTCGCACGCCACGGGTGAAGCGTACATTCTTATCAAACTGTTTCTTAAGCGCCTCTTTGAGTACGCTCAGCTCGTCTTTGAGCACTACAGCGCCCGCACTATCGACGGCAGCATCATCGACAGCATCGCCTGTATCGGCTGTATTGGCTGCATCGGATGCATCGATGGATGATGCGTGGGCATCATCTGTGCTCGCTGCTTGTTGCTCTGAGATCGTAAGATTTGCTGCATTGGTGTCTTTGTCAGAGTGCTCGTCGGTAAGGTATTCTTCTTCAAGATCAAGCGCATCTACAACATCATCATGGAGCTTACCTTGTAGGCGATCGTGGCGCTCTTGTGGATCGATATGGTCCATGGCCTTGATCTCTGCAACGAGACTCTTAGCACCAGCAATGCGCTCGTCTTTATCCCCTGGCAAGATGGACTGCTGCATACGACGGGATCGTGAGGATACCTGTCCTGGTTTTAAGTTCTCTGACTCATCGCTATCAGCATTAGCATCTGCACTAATCAGATCACTTGTTATGCCATCTTGTCCTGTCTCATCATCTGCTGCATTTACGGCATTAAAATCAAGATCAATTACCACCTCATCGGGGATAAGGTTGCTGTGAGTATCATTAAGATAGAAACGGCTTAAGAAAGATAAGACGAGCTCAGTATTGTTTCTAACTTCGCTTGTGAGCTTTGGAAAGAACGAGCGGGTTCCAAAGATGCGGCCATTACGAATAAAGAGCACATGGATACAGGCCATACCCTCTGCCATAGCAAAGCCAATGACATCTAATGGATACTCGATACCCGAGACAATACTATTAGCCTCTTGTACCTTTCTAAGCGAGGTAAGCTGATCTCTAAGCGCTGCTGCCTCTTCAAACTCCATACGTGCAGCATGTTCTTCCATCTTTTTAACAATGGCGCTTAAGAGCTCTTGATTGTGTCCTTGTAAGAAGAGTTTAACGAGCTCTACTTGCTCAGCATACTGTGCCTGTTTTTCTTTAGACATAGGCACGCAAGGAGCTAAGCACTTACCAATTTGAGCCATGAGACAAGGTCTAGAGCGATGAGCATAGACGGTATCTTCACATTGACGAATTGGAAAGAGCTGCAGCATGAGTCTAAGGCTGTCTTTTACTGCAGATGAATCTGGGAATGGGCCAAAATATTCACCGGCTTTACGGCGTGCGCCACGGTGGTAGTAAATACCTGGATGCTCATGCTGAGAGGTAAGCAAGATATACGGGTATGACTTATCATCTCGCAGCAAGATGTTAAAGTGCGGCTGATACTTCTTGATGAGTTCATTTTCAAGAATCAAAGCCTCACTTTCAGAGAAGGTAACAGTAAACTCAATATGAGCAATATGTGAGACTAAAACCCTGGTCTTAACGCCTTGATCTTGCTTTAAGAAATAAGAGCTTAAACGCTTCTTAAGATCTTTAGCCTTGCCTACATAGATGACCTGATTGCGCAGGTCATACATGCGATAACAACCTGGACGATTTGGTACTGTCTTTAAGAAAGCCTTGCTATCAAAAAGCTCAGCACTACCATCCTCATCTACCTTGGCAGCCTCATCTTGACCTTGTACTTCAGCGTCAGCCATATCCATTTGAGGCTCAGCTACATCTGATCCAAAACCTGCTTTATGGGCATCGTCATAGTTGCCTTCTTCATCAGGAGCAAACTGAATGGATCTTCCAGCCCCGCGTAACTGACGCTCTTTAATCTTGCTAATCTCGTAGGCAATACGACTCTTATTGCGATTGCCAAAGATCTCATCTTCAGTTGCGCTCTCAAGATCATCTAAGGCATCCTCAACGCCATCTCTTAATGGGCTATCAAGGTCTTCCTCTAAGGCATCCTCAAGGTCATCGCTTAATGAGCTATCAAGGTCATCCTCTAAGGCATCATCAAGATCGTTTAGCGAGGAGCTATCGAGATCTTCTAATTCATCGTCATCATCAAGATCTGAGGCATAAGCACCAATACCCATCTCCTTAGCTGCACAAGCAATGGCATCTAAGGGAGTATCTGTTGCTTTGCTTTCTTTATCCTCCACTTGAGCGTTAGCAAGCGTCGCATTAACTGCTTGTAACTTTGCAGTGCTCTGAGTTGTGGATGCTAATTTAGCTTTAGATTTATTTGATGATGTGCGTGGCACGGCTAGTCCTGTTAATTGCTCCAAAAGGTGGCTACAGTCTATCAGGATTAATGCTCGATAACACGTACAATGCGATCTTGACTTGTTTAGTGCCTAGCTATGAGTTGGTGTTGAATTAATGAGCTTAATTTAGTGCTGGATTGAGGGGCTGGACTAAAGCTTCAGGAATAAGGTGGTTACGTTGAGTGGTGGGATTTTTGAAGAGGCAAATGCAGGCGGCGCTGTGGCTGCCTGCATTTTTAGGCTACCTTAGGTTTGGTAGCCTGTGGGGGTGATACAAGCTTTATGCTTGTATTACTCGAGGTAAGAAGCTGGAGCTGGAACTACAGCACCCTTGTAAGTGTCAAGGATGAATTTAGCAGTTGCCTTGGAGGTGAGCTCCTCAACTAATACCTTAATGTCTGGGTTCTTGGCGCTCTCAGAGTTACCAACTAAGATGTTAACGTATGGAGAGTCTGCATCCTCAGAAAGTAAGGAATCAGTAAGAGGATTTAATTTAGCTGGAATAGCGTAGTTACTGTTAATAATTGCAGCATCAACGTCAGCTAAAGCACGTGGCAGCTGAGCAGCCTCGAGCTCTTGGAAGTGTAAGTTCTTCTTGTTCTCGGTAATATCAAGAACAGTTGCTACTACAGAGGTTGGATCCTCAAGGGTAATTAAGCCTTTCTTAGCAAGTAATAAAAGAGCACGACCACCGTTGGTTGGATCGTTAGGAATAGCGATAGTAGCACCATCCTTGAGATCGTCGATTGACTTTAACTTCTGGGAGTAAAGGCCCATTGGCTCGATGTGAACGCCAGCAACTGCTACTAAGTCAGAGCCGTGATCCTTTACGAATACCTCAAGGTAAGGCTTGTGCTGGAAGAAGTTAGCATCAAGCTCAGCAGCATCTACAGCTAAGTTAGGCTGTACATAGTCGTTAAACTCGGTGATCTCAAGCTTAACGCCTTTCTTCTCTAATGCTGGCTTAACAAACTCTAAGATCTCAGCATGAGGAACTGGGGTAGCGCCAACCTTAAGAGTACCTGCAAAGGCGTTTGAAACAAAGCTAGCGGATGCGACTAAAGCAACGGAGAGTGCAACTAAAGTTTTCTTCATATTACTTTTAAGCGAGGTTTTAGCTCGCCCCCTTGAACAATAACCTGAAAAATTTCGTTGGATTCACTATAGCGAGAAACAATCATGCTCACAACCTAGTGTGTATGTGCCTTACCACTTTTGTGCTTTATTTTAGTGCATGATTTTGAAAATGGCCAGTAAAGTGAGTTTTTAACAAGCCTTATATTTAAGCCATCCGTAAACTATTTGGCCATACAAATGTGGCAAAATGCGACTTTCTACAAAAAATTCACTGCGCGAATATGGAACAGCGCCCACTTTTCGCGCAAATTATCAGGCTATAAAGCCCATATTTACGTGCTTATTGAACCCAAAAACAGCATACTTACGCCATTTGTGAACTACTTCACAAAGACAAATACCTATTTGCCATTGCAAAGAACTGCAACGCATTTGCAGTTCTAAACGCATTTATCTTTAGCCTATGCCTAAGATAAATCATCAACTAATGATGAATAATGCATTTATTCAGATAATGCACAGCGCTGTTGGCTTTTGAAAATACTATCGCAAGCACTTAAGCTACCTTAATCTTAGTGTACTTAAGACAGCTGTATCTTAGTTAAAAAGCCAAGCTTTATGCTCCCCTGCTTTCAATGATCTCAAGCTATGACTTACTTTCTTGCCATGACATATTTCATCTACTGTGTCATAGCAATTGGCGGCTTAAGCTATAAGCGCCTTGACTTGGCTGTTAGCAACTATCAGTTAGTGATTAGCTATTAGCTGGTATCTGTTGGCCTAAGAAGTTAGTGATTAGCTATTAGCTGGTATCTGTTGGCCTAAGAAGTTAGTGATTAGCAGTAAGTCTTTAGTGTTTTTGTGGTTTGGTAGGCTTGGAGGCTAGATAAACAAAAGGCAATGGCGCGAACTTTTGAGCACGCCATTGCCTTGTATATTGCTGGAGTTGGGCTCATCAAGTGATGTTGGTGAGCCTAAAAGCTTACTTACATCTTGTAGCGAGCTACCTTGTCTACTAAGTAGATTAGGTTTTGCCATGCAATGTCACTATGAGAGTTTAAGCCAATCTCACAAGTAGAGGAGCTTGAGTAACCGCGCTTGAGATTTGGATTCTTCTCTTGCTCGTTGTCATAGTACTCATTGAACAGACGTAAGGAGCTATCGTTAAGCTCTGGGTGAGTAAAGCCCTTGTTACCGGCAAAGCCGCAGCACTTGGTTGCGCTATGTACATAGACCTTACCAGTGGTACATGCCTGAGCAACTGCCTTTAAGGAGCTATCCCACTTACCCTTGACGGTGGAGCACATTGGGTAAACAGCTACGTCCTCATCAATCTTACGGATAGAGATACGCTCAAGCAGTACCTTCTCTAAGAATACTGGCATATCCATGAAGTTGATGGAGCTGTCAGACTCCTTAAGACGCTTTAAGATCTCGTAAGAGCAAGCAGAGTGATCGCAAACTACGATGCAGTTCTTGGCAGTCTTGGCCATCTCGTGAATGATATTCTGCAGCTCAGTTGCCTTTTGAGATTCTACCTCTGGATAGTCCTTGTAAGACTTACCGCAGCATAAGCTCTTAACCTTGTGAGGGTATACAACATCAATACCTGCCTTCTTGCACAGGCCCTCAAAGACCTCCTGCAACGGACGCTTATCAAAGCGCTCATCACGTGGGGCAAAGACACGGTTAATACATGAGGTAAAGTAAATTACCTTCATGTCGTTGCCTGGAATGATCTTATCGTTGAAGCTATAACCATTGCTCTTAGGCATAGTAACTGGGACGAATGGGATCTGTAAGGTCTCATTCATCTTGCGAGAAATCTTAGTTACAGTCTCGGAGCCTAAGATAGTTCTAGCAGCATTAGCACCCATTAAGGAAGCCTTAGCAAGACCAATGGTAGTGCCGTAGATCTTAGATGAAGCCTTAGCTACTTCCTGACGGAATGGAGAGCGCATGAATGGCTTTAAGCTCAGAGCAATCTTGGCAGTGTCAATCTCTAATGGGCAGAGAGTTGAACACATAGAGCAAGTAGCGCAAGTCTCAATACCAAAGTACTCATAGCCCTCCTTGAGCTCTTCAAGCTGAGCAGTTTCTTCAGCTGTACGGTGGTTCATGTTCTCAAGACGTACGATTTCCTTACGTACAGCAATACGCTGACGAGGAGTTAAGGTAAGCTCACGGCTTGGGCATACCTTCTCACAGAAGCCGCACTCCATACACTTATCAATGAAGTCTTCAACTTGTGAGGTAGTCTTGAAGTTCTTATTGTGAACATTCATGTCATCGGTGATGATGACATCTGGGTTGATAAGGTACTTAGGATCGAACAGTTCCTTAATGGCAACGTTAACCTGATAGGCCTTCTTGCCCCACTCGCGCTCCACAAAAGGAGCCACCATACGGCCTGTACCGTGCTCAGCCTTGGTGCTACCGTCTAAGGCGCATACAGACTCAACTAAAGCCTCCATGAAGGCAGCAAAACGTGCTGACTCATCAGGATCTGATAAGTCTGGAGTAATGATGAAGTGAACGTTACCAGCTAAAGCGTGACCGAAGATGGAGCCTACGAAGTCATACTTCTTGAAAAGCTCGGTAATCTCGGCAATACCTTTGGCAAAGTTGTCAGTTGGGTAACATACGTCCTCAGTGATAACTGCAGTACCAGATGGACGTAAAGAAGCTGACAGCGGCAGAATGGACTTACGAATAGTCCAGTTTGATTCCATCTTCTTAGGATCAGAATCAAAGTGAGTGCCGTAGATAGACTTAGCAGGCTCGATTAAAGCTGTAACCTTAGCAATCTTCTTATCTAAAGTTGCCTTGTCAGCAGCTTCAAGCTGAACTAACAGTGCACACTGACCTTCCTTAATGTCCTTTAACTCAGCTGGAGCATTATCAAGATCCTGAGCTGACTTTAAGCACTGATAATCCATGATCTCAGCAGAGCTGACGATATCTTGGTTCTTTGCTAAAACCTTAACTGCAACTGCAGCTTGGTCTAAAGAGGCATAGTGCAGCAGAGCACAGGACTTAAAGGCGCTATCTTCAACGCACTCGTACTCAACACGAGAGGTGAAAGCTAAAGTACCTTCAGAGCCGATAAAGATGTGGTTTAAGATGTCCTTAAGCTCGCTAAAGTCAACTAAAGAGTTGATGCTATAGCCAGTTGTGTTCTTAATCTTGAACTTACGCTCGATGAGCTTTACGAGTTCTTTGTCAGCAACTACGGTATTGCGCAGTGCCATGAGCTTTTCAACAAGCTCACCATGAGTCTTAACGAATGAGGCGAGGTTCTCACCCTCAGGTGCATTATCAGAGGTATCTAAGATGGTACCGTCACGTAAAATCACACGCACAGACTTGATGGTGTTGTAGCTGTTTTGCTTGACACCGCAGCACATGCCTGAGGAGTTATTGTTAAAGATACCGCCGATCATGGCATTGTTGATGGTTGCTGGATCTGGACCAATCTTTAAAGAGTAAGGCTTTAAGGCCTCATTAGCTTCACAACCGATAACACCACAGTCAAGGAAAATTGACTTCTTGTCGTCGCTCACCTTGATCTTCTGCCAACGAGCATTAGCAATAACTAATACGCTTTCAGATGAGGCCTGACCGCTTAATGAGGTACCTGCAGCTCTGAAGGTAAGTGGAGTTTCAAACTCTTGGGCTAACGCACAGATAGTCTGAATCTCGCTCTCATCAAAAGCACGAATAACTACCTTTGGAATGTAGCGATAGCAAGAGGCGTCAGTACCATAAGCAAAACGACGTAAAAAGTCGGTATAGACACGATCATTGAAGTGCTCTTTAGCCTTAGCAGCAAAGCCCTCAAAGTCCAATTTGAGCTGAACCTTATTCATAAAACACAATCCGCAACCATCTCCGTACTTAGCGACACATTACTTAAATTGCCTATCTAAGTGGAGAGTAAATTTCACAAGGGCAAATACACAGCAATAAAAACTAAGGCACTAAAAAGCGCACTGACTTTGCCTTGCGCATACTATAAAGAGTATGGACAAATCCTAAAACCCGGCCTAAGCAGGCCATCAATAGACATGCACAGGCATACCCAATTTCCTAGATACACCAATACTGCTATAGCTGCAAGATTCTAACAATGGCATCTATATCGAAAAAGCTACATGATGATATTTCTTATCGTTTAACCTCAGAGATTCACGATTCTTTGACAACAATCAACAAAGATCCCCATAAATGATCATTGTTGCCCACCTCATGAGAGCTAAAACACGCACTCATCAGACCACAGTGCAAAACATAAAAATAGACCTTGATATTAATAGCTCTATAGCGGCAATCTTAGTTCTCTATGAGACTTTCTATGTGCTTAGACCATTGCCCAAAAATGTGATGTACAAGCCGATATCGAGGAGCTTGTAGTTATTGAGTACACTGCAGGTGATATGATTACTACTAAAAAATATACTATTAGACCATGCTATGGGACTTGGCACTGAGGTGTCGCTATGGATGACCTTGATGAACTACAAATTAACACCCGTATTTGTCTGTATGTAGAAGACGAAATCGACCCTGAGAAGCTCAAGATCTATGCTGCGACTCATCAACGTGTAACCAACGAGTTCTTCACAGCTCGTTGCTATTACGATTTTGAAAAGGCCTACAAGAAAGTTGCTTCATACGAGCTTGGTGAGGATTTGTCTGAAGACTTTGCTATCACATACTATGAAGATGCGGTGCGCTTGCTCGACAGTGTCCATAAGAAACGAGAGTCTTTAGAAAAAGCTCTGCAAGAACATTGCTTTGCGGATATCTGGCTTGGCAATGAAATTGAACGAAATGCCGACTATATGGGCTATGACATTCAATTTCTCAATGAGCTTGAATGGTGCCTATGCGATGCTAACAAGATGCTCTTTGAGCATCTACAAATGATTTTGCTCAAGATGCGTAATGAGACATCTCTACGCAATGTTGACCCATTGAAGATCCAAAACCTCTTCAAAGAAGTAACGAAGTGGGGATTTGAAGGCCCAGAGATATCACGTGAAGAGATTGAATTGGTCGTCAGAAACATTATCAGACAACTGCGTGTTTTATCTTACTTAAGAGCCCGCATCTGCATTGAAGCTCCACCTGAGCGTAAAAGTTTCATTGCCAAATCAGTAGAGTGCGTACCACTGCTGCGTCATATAGTTTTTGATGAGGGTGGCAATCTCGACTTTGCTGCAGCTATGTCAGTGGCTCTAAAGGGTGACTATTTACGCGATAGAGCAATAATTAAGGACGATGCTCCTGATGACACCATCTCTTTGATAGCAGCATTTGCCTACAAAAACATGGAAGATATGTGCATCAGTGTTGCCAATAATCTTAGCGAAAAAGAGCTTAGAGCACGCTTTGAGAACTCATACATGTCCATTTTGGCAGCCATGATTGAGTCAGAAATGTATCGCATGGACTCCACGATCTACTCTGTCTTCCATCCTGTGAGCTTCTATCTGAGCAATATTGTTTATAACAGCGTTATCCACGTTGAAAATCTGTGGGCTGAAGAAGAGGAACGCGAAAAACAAGCTCCTAAAAAACGTACTAAGCGTTGGATAACCGAGCACGATAGACAACAGCTACACAGTGATTGCGTCATGGTCAAAGATCTGCTCGTCCTAACGCTGTTACTCCCCTTTGCTGCAGCATACTACATCATCAATCTACCGCTCTTTTTGCTAACCTTAGTTTTGGCAATCCCCATTGGCATTTCAAACTTTATCGCTAATCTCATCCGAGGCAAAAAGAAGAAGAAATAGCCCCAATATAAGCAGCAGCAGCAAACACAAGCTAACGCTAAGTCGGCCCGCTAAAACCACAGCTCACAATCATGCTCAAGCACTGCTAAAGCACATGCCAATGCCTATGCTTATGCTCATGATTACGCATAAGCCTCTGCAGCATCTTGGCTATGCCGCGATCTTTCTTTGCATCATAGTTTTGCAGTGAAGCAAAATACATTACGATCTGAAGTGAGCTTTGCAGCCTCAAAATCACCCCATGATCAAGCCTGAAAATATGATTATAGGAACACCTTTACTTCAATACACCAAGTTTTCTTAGGAAAAGTTCATTTCTTTTCATGCCCTCAGCTGTAATAAACTTGCTAGCATACAGTGATTTAATTTGCAGTGTAACTGCGTCAAACCACTCGAGCATCTGGGAGATTGATACTCTGTTTAGCCAATTTAACAAAGACTTTTCTAGCTTTAGCTCAGATTGTGATTTAACCCCATCCTCTTTACCAAGGCTTAGCTTTAGTTCATTGATTCTGTGGCTTAAGAAGCAGTAATAACTAGCACTAATGAATTGAACGAACTGCCTGCCTCTTAGACGCATCTGAGAGCAAACGCGTGGACAATCCCAATCTGCTGTGTTCTTTTGAATCACATATAAGTTTTCAATACGATTTCTCAAGCGGTAGTACTTCAGCGCTTCGAATGTATCCTTTTCAAAGTCAGAGACAAGTACGAAAAAGCCTAGCTCTTCCCAGTGTTCGTTAATCGCATCATTGTTGGGCTGAACATCAGTGACATTGCCAGCATCATCTTTGCTGATGATGAGATACCTTTCTACCATGCTCTCACCATGTGAAGTAAGTTCTGATCGAGACTTGACTGAGTTGATTAGTTCGTCAATTTCTTGTGTAAAGATAGCTCTCTCACTCACACCTCTTGAATCAGAGAAGAAGAAGTGTAAGTACATATTCTTCGTAACTTGCTGGGTATCTCGAGCCTTTAACTTTTCTTGTGTTTGCTCATGCGCCAAATTGTAGACATGTTCAACCTTTACGGTCATGCCATAAGTATCGGAATCAAATGGACACTTGTTGCCATATGAGTAGATACTTTTCTGAACTTTCTTGAACTGCTCTTCAATCCATTTACTCTTAACAGACATAAGTGACAAGAACGGAATGCCATACTTCACAAACAAAGCACAGTTCTCTTCGTTATGAAAGCCATTGTTAGTAACTACTAGTGGTTTTACATCTCCTAGAACCTGCATTCTCATGATTGCATTCCTGATTGAAATGGCATCAGGAATATTGCTTGGCTGTTGTTCAAATGCAATTGGCTGCAGGTTTTCAACAGACATGATTGTGAGTTGCTTTTGAGAAAGTAGTCGTCCAGTCTCTTTGCTGAAACCGTACCTAAACTCATACTGATTCGCAGAGTACGTGTTAACCGATGTAGTGTCTAGAGCAATGATTGGTCTCTTAGTGCCACAACTTGAAAAACGATGACTGAAGTATGACTGTATGCCACTTTCGTTCATGGCAATGTCTTCAAACAGACGACCACAGCAGTCTTCAGACATGCCATCTCTGTATGGGGTTTCATGCTCGAACTGCCACTTCTCCAAGTGAAAGATAGTTCTCCCATCAGTCGCTACAAAGTATTGCGCTAGTGTCTCTATCTTTTGTGCATCGCCCTCAGGAAAACATGAGTGCAAGTGCTCAGTGATACCTGACTCTACTCCTGCCCATTTCAAGATTTCAGTGGCTCCCGTACGTGTTCTAGAAGCCTGAACTATAGGCTCAACATCTTTAGAACCTTTCAAAGACTTCTTCTTTGGCCTTGTCGGAATCATCTCATTTTGGCCAGATGGAATTTTACCTATCAAGGTCTTCTTAACAGTGTAGGTTTTCATGGTGTCTGGGTTATACGCAGTAACACGCTCATAGACATACACATCACCATTCTTTTGGGTGACTCTTACTTGCCCATTATGAGTTTTTCCTGTTCTTGTACGTCCCATGACCTTGTCCTCTTATATATAGATGTACATGGCATTTATAGTTTATCTAAATAATCACGTATAGAATGTCAAATTATTTATAGTTTGGCATCCTTAGTTATATCATTAGCTAACTCCATTGCTCTATCTATAGTAACGGTAT
>NZ_CABTML010000039.1:0-13960 GCF_902485895.1 uncultured Anaerobiospirillum sp.
GCCACAGCAGGTTGCATATTTACTATCAAGACTGATATTTCTGAACTGATTTGCACCAGAGAAGATTGATGTTTGGGAGTAAGAACTTACACCAGTAATAAAGACAGTACGAAAGCAAGATAGACTTTTGATAGTAGAGAAGATTGATGTGTAGATTGGCAGTAGCTGTTCAAAGAGCTCTGGATTATCTAAATTTTTTGATAGAGGTGCGTCATACTCATCAATAAGTAACACAACTCTATCACTACAAAATGGGCGATCTCCTTCCTTTAACTCAGGATGAGCTGCTAAAAACTCTTCGTCTTTAAGCTTTGCTAAACAGTCGTATAAAAAAGATTTAAAGCAGTCGCTTATGATTAAATTTGTATCTAATGTAATGCCAAAGTATTTTGAAAAAATATTAAGACTTGAGCGGAAAGCAACCTGAAATTCCTCGGCAGATTCGCAGTATATATTGCTCCAGTCAAAGTGAAAGACGAAATAGCGATTAGGCTCAGGCCAATGCTCGTGGCAGTAGAGACCTTCTGTGCCTACTGTGCCTTTAGAAAACAGATACTCAAGAGTGGATAACAGCGTACTTTTACCCATACGACGCGGTCTTGTTAGCAGAATATCGTCCTCTTGAGAGGCCATCAAACATACAGCTTGAGTCTTATCGACATAGACTGTTGTTTTGTCAATCATTTCATCAAAAGACAAGATCTTGCCTGCGGTTATATAACGCATTGTCATAGAATCCACCTCGATACTGATAAAAGAGAAAGATTTAACCTAGCCTACGATATGAGTACAGTAGTCCATGGGCTTATCTGCTTTCTAGTAGTCAAATCATACACCCTTCATTCAAGGAATATCTCACACCTGCAAAATGACTATGGGAAAACAGTGAAGATGCTTTAGAACAAGTTTTCAGTGGTTCCCAAGTTACGGGTATAAGGCGCAAATAAGTGGTTGCAGATACGGCTTTCTGAAGTTTTAGCCTCTGCGCCCAATCATGCAGAGTGGGTAATCGTCACGCAGGTGATGTTAGGACTTAGCTAAGCGCAGATAGCTTGCATTGGCAAGATCAAAAATATGATGAGAGCATGTTTGAGTGTAGTTTTTGTTGGGTGACAGTGAATTAGGCCTCAAAGTGACCTCTTAATTAAATGATGGTGTTAAAGCGATATTTTGCGGGTGAGATTGGGGTGTTTAGCAAAAGGGCGTAAATAGGCCATTTTATTTGGCAGTATGTTGAGGCTGGTGGGTGGAGATCATCAAGTCGTGATGGTTTGGAGTGGGAGCGATATTGCTGAAAAAGCATGGGGAAAAGTGGTTTAAAAGCTGATGTTTATGCCGTTTTGTGAATTAGACGCAAAAAGAGCCTTTTATTTTAAGTGTAAATTTGTGGGTGTAAAAAATGTGCTTTACATGCATGGTTGTGAGCTTAGTCAGGGGCAAAAGATCAGTTTTTTGGCAAATGGCTTAAATACGGGCTTTGTGCTCATGGGCTATCTTAGTCTTATAAGTTTGTATTATAAATAGTATAGTAAGTTACTTAATATTGTATCTATGCGTATAAAATGAATCTATTGAATACGTAAACGCGCATTTGTATGCATTGTTGTAACTAGTAGCAATAAAAAAGTTACTAAAAAGATCAAAAATCACTTGTAATGAGTTTTGGATTTGCTATAATTACTCCTGCCACAAGAAAAGCAAAGTTGTGGATCGTTGAGGCGGTTAGTTGCACTGGCCCTCCTACCTTATTAGGGTCATAACCTCCTCCGTAACGGTCCACTAATATTTTGTTTCCCGCCCGTGCGCAGTCTCAATCTCTCCAAACCAAACCAAACCAAACCAAACCAAACCAAACCAAACCAAACCAAACCAAACCAAACCAAACCAAGACTTCATTGTCTGTCTAGCCTTTGTTGTGTTGCTCATTGCAGTGCTGCTCTCTTCTTAAGAATCATTAGGCCCTGGCATAATTTGTTGATACTCTCGGTATATGGGATAATTGCAGCGGAAATTATCTAGCCACAGTTTCGATGCTGCTTAGAGCATGGCTGAGGTTGCAATCAGAGTTTTTGGTTTATTGAGGAGAGGGTATGGCTCAGGCTAAGAAAGGTGCTGATCAGAAGGAAAGCGCTAAAGACAGCTACTTAGTGCCTGATTTAAAGAAAGGTCAGTACCATACTCATGAGATTGTGATTAAGCGCTCTCGCTTTATTACCACCATTGCGCATACCTCATCAGTTGAGGAGGCCAAGGCTTTTATTGAAGAGATCTCAGCTATTTACTCTGATGCTAGACACAATTGCTTTGCGTTTAACGCCACTGCACCAGGCTCAACTGCCTTTTGTGGTTGCTCTGATGATGGCGAGCCAAAAGGTACCGCTGGTCAGCCTATGCTCAATGTAGTATTGCATTGCGGAGTAGGCGAGCTTACTGCAGTAGTAACTCGTTATTTTGGTGGTGTGCTTTTAGGCACTGGCGGTTTAGTTAAGGCCTATCAAGGATCGGTTCAAGAGGCCTTAGAGACTTTGCCAACCACTGAGCGCATGATTGCAGCTAAGCTTTCTATCGGTCTTGAGCATCGTTATATTCCAAAGTTTCAACACATGCTGCCTCGCTATCGTGCCACTATTACTAATGAGAGCTATGCTGAAATTGCTTACTTTGATGTAGTGCTACCAGATCACGAGGCTGACAATTTAGAAGCTGAACTAGTGGATTTGACCAAGGGTGCTCTCAAGGTCATTGCCAAGACCAAAGCCTCCAACTAATCAAGCAGCTAAGATAGCCAATCTATATCACAACTGAGCCTCTAGCCAAGCTATGCATGAATTGTTAAGTCCCACTGTCAGCCATGCATGGCTTAGCAAGCAGCCAAACCTTCACACCAAGATACCAAGCTAGCCAACAGGCCTTGTATCTCTAAAGAACATTACAACAGGGCAGGTCATGGCTATTCTTATGCTTATTACCAAGCTGCTGTGAATAATCGCTTGCATCTAATGCAATAGACACAAAAAGATGAATAGGCCATCAAGCTAGCGCTCAATGTGGGTATAGGCACTCAAGTCGACTGTTGCTTACATACACAGTATGAAAGTTAGCTGCAGCCACATGCGCTAGTATCTTTCTTAGGCAAGCCCCAGTAAAGCCATGGCCACACTCAACTAATCGAGGCTATTCTTGTAACTAAGGCAAGGTTTTAGCAATCGGCTGTATAAAGTGGCTGTTTCTATGCGTATATCTCGCGTCAAAATGGGGCTTGTGATGCTTAGCTATAGGAACTTTGCCCATCGTCCTTTACAATGCAAACATCAGCATAGATATAGCGCATAGTATCTTTTACTAAACTTACTAAGATCTTGTGGGCTCGATTAATCATTGTCTTGATGGACAGGTTCAATTGCGTGATGCAGCCATTTAGCTAGTTGTGCAAACTAGGCTAGAATATGGCAATCTTAGTAGTCTTTGCTGTCCTTTGTGGCGGCAATTAGCGCTTTGCGCTATTGGCAAGATAATCAAGACAAGTTCGTATTCAAGATAACTAGGCATAGCAGTAAGCATTTTGCACTGTCATTTGTAAACTAAGTACATGGACATAGCTTAAGTGACTAGTGTTAGCAGCACTGTTTTTCTAGTGGCAATAACGGTTTGCACCCATAGTGGTGTTGTGTTGGTCACATGTGTATCTAAAGCATGCATAGCTGTAGTTGTGCACGTTCAAATACATTTGAGTAAGCTTTAGAACTGTGACTAAGTGGGTAAGGATGATCTAATGGCTAAAGAACTCAGATCGGACATTACGGGCTTAAGAGCTATAGCCGTCATCTCGGTGACTATTTATCACCTGGTGCATGTGCTACTACCTCAAGTTGAGTTTTTTAGAGGTGGTTTCTTAGGCGTAGATATCTTCTTCGTGATCTCAGGTTATTTGATGACCATGATCATCATGAAGGGTATCGAGAAAGGTAACTTCTCTCTATTCGACTTCTACAAGCGCAGAGCGAAGCGTATCTGTCCAGCATTGATGGTGACCGTAGCTATCTTTGTGGGTCTTGGTTACTTCCTCATCGGTAGCGGTGACTTAAAGCGTCTAGCGTATGAGGGCTTTACTGCATTGCTGTTCTTATCGAACATGCACTTTGCGCAGAAGACCGATTACTTTGGTAACTCCGCTTTAGATCAGCCATTCTTGCATACCTGGTCATTATCAGTTGAGTGGCAGTTCTACATCTTCTACCCAATCTTAATCCTGATTCTGCACCGCTTCTTAAAGACTCAGTATTTAGCTAGATTTTTAGTCATTCTGACTGCGCTAAGTGTATTTTTTGCAGCCTGGTGTACCATTGAGTACCCTCGTTACTCATACTACATTCTGCCATCAAGAGCCTTTGAAATGCTCTTTGGTGCCTTAGCTTATTTCTACCCACTGCAGTTCTTCCAAAACAGCTTCAAATCAGAAAATGCCCGTGGCAGCTCCATCTTAGGCGCATCATTTTTAGCCCGTATCGTTTGTGCTTTAAAGCCTTGGCATGTAGAGCTTTTAGGCCTCATCATTATTGCTATCTCACTGGCATTTATCGATGATGCTCATGGCTGGCCAACTTTATGGGCTGTAATTCCGCTCATTGGTGCCTATCTGTGTATTGCAGCTAATAACCATAATTCGCTGCTTTCTAATGTTGTATTCCAAAAGTTAGGCTTGTGGTCATATGCTATTTATCTGGCTCACTGGCCATTAATCGTCTTTATCACCAAGCTTGGTTTTAATGTTTGGTGTTTAGAGCTCTTAGTACCAATCATGCTGTTAGGCATCCTGCTGCACTATGCTGTAGAAAGACGCAGAAACTTTGGTTACACCTTCTTAGGCTTATACATTGTAGTTACCGCAACTGCATACTACTTTGGTGTTACCGGTGCTAAGTTTAGACTTGATCATCAAGTTACTAAGTACGCTCAATACGGTGGTCATGACGTGCCTTTTGATGGCAAGGTCAACGCCATTGGTGATCTACAAAGAAAGCCTGACTTTATTCTCATTGGCGATAGCTTTGCTCGTCATTACACCTTAGACCTCATTGACCGTGGCTTACATGTCATTACCGTGTTTAGAGATGGTTGCTATTCATATGCAAACCATGTCTCACGCCGCTCTGAGGGCTATATCGATGAGGCTTGTAAGCTGCGCTATGAGTCAGCTAAAGAGGCATTACAAAAGTATCCAGATCTGCCGGTTGTAGTAGCTCAAGACTGGCCACGTTACAAGAGTGGTTTAGTAAGACGTCAAGACAATTCTCAGGTTAAAGAAGATGAGTTTACTCAGGCAGTGCTTGAGGACTTAAAGCAACTGTCTGTTGACTTTAGCACTCATAAGATTTGGGTAATTGGTACTCCTCGTCAAACCGTGTTTGATGTTGGTAGCACCTGTATGTTCTTACATGCCTTAGACAATCCATTGTCTAAGTTTATTCGCAGCACTTTCACCTGCACTAAGAACAAGGACTTAGCCGATATCCCAATTAACCAAGATATCGTCTCAACCATTGATAACTTGCCACAAAATGCTTACAAGACTGAGCTTAATAAGGCAGTTAACTACATCGATCCAAATGAAGCCATTTGTATTGATGGCAAGTGCGAGATCTTAGTTGGCAAGTTCATCCCAGTGTATCAAGACGGCCTGCACTACTCATGGGCTGGCTCAGTCAAGGTCGTTTCTTACATCCTAAGCCGCATTGGTGTTGACCAAGGTCGCGTTCGCACAGAGTTTGAAGACGAAAAGCTCATTACTCCAGAGGCAGATGAGCCAGTAGAAGGCTATGCTGACGACACAACCGCCAACACTGCAGCACCTGACAGCCAAGCAGCTGCAGCACCACAGGCTGACGCCAAAGCCGCAGCACAAGCAGAGGACAAAGCCAAAGCCAAGGCAGAAGCCGAGGCACTAGCAAAGGCTAAGGCAGATGCTGAAGCCAAAGCCAAAGCAGAAGCTGAGGCACTAGCACAGGCTAAGGCAGAGGCTGAAGCCAAAGCCAAGGCAGAAGCTGAGGCACTAGCAAAGGCTAAGGCAGAGGCTGAAGCCAAAGCCAAAGCAGAAGCTGAGGCACTAGCAAAGGCTAAGGCAGAGGCTGAATCCAAAGCCAAAGCAGAAGCAGAGGCATTAGCAAAGGCTAAGGCAGAGGCTGAAAGATTAAAGAAAGAGTCTGAGCAGGCAGTTGATCTCGAGGGTCAAAAAGCATCAGATGAAATGCAAGCTGATCCATTGCTAAAGCCTGCAGACGCCTATAACTAACAGATACACTCTTTGCCAATATAGGTTTTATAAGCGCTCAGTATTGCTAAGCAGTACTGGGCGCTTTGTGTATTAGCAGGAACAGTATGAGGTTTTTGGTTTCTCACAGCTCAATTCGCTAAGACAGGTTCTATCGCTGAGCTTAAGTCGCAGCAGCACTGCCTCATGAAGAAGTCTCAGACAAAAGCAATACAGCAACAGAACCATATCGCTACTGCAAAGTGTTTAGCAATGATCTCAGGAAAGTAGGAGCCAAAGCAAAAATTAACGCAGATGGGAACCAAAAAGTTGTTTATTGTTCACCTGAACTAAATCAAGATGGCACCATCAAAGTAAGCGTTAGCCAATCACAAGATTAAGTTTGGGGCTGAAAAATAGCCAAACTATATTTGGCAAGGGCGAGGCATTGAGTGCAGCAGACTTTCTAGAGCAAAGTCTTGGGATGGAATAAGACAGGGGCGCGGCTTTAAAAAAAGCTTGCAGTTAAGCAGCGCCCGCTCAAATACGTGTTTGTGTTGGAAGGTTGAGTTAAGTGTATAGATCATAGTGCTATGCACAAGAGGTTAGATCGCCTTAAGCTCTATTCAAATGGGAACTTGATACCCCAGTCTGAGCGCAAGGAGTCCATGACCTGCATGACTTCAATGATCTCAGTATGTGTCATTTCAGGAGTCTCAAGCTTGCCTTCCTTGAGGGCATTGAGACATGAGATTACCTGATACTCATAGCCAGAGACTTGTTTAGGCAGAGGAAGTTCTTCAACGAGCTTATGGTCGTTATCGAAGATCTCGACTTTCTCTGGATTGTTAATGTTGGTGACCACCATATAGCCCTTTTCGCCATAGATGATGCCATTGCGATCGGCAGGGCCATTAGCAGTGGCGTGCAGACAGGCGATCTTGCCATCATGCCATGTAAGAGTGATGCTGTCCATGAGGTCTACGCCGGTATCTGCCTTAATACAGGTGCCTGAAACACTAGCTAAATCGTGACCAAAGAACATCATGGCAAAGTTAATTGGATAGACACCAAGGTCTAAAAGTGCACCGCCAGCTAATTCTGGCTTAATGATGCGCTCTTTATTAGCAACTGCATAGCCAAGGTTAGCCATGATGGAGTGAACCTTGCCGATCTTGCCATCATCAATAGCCTTGGCAATGATGCTACGGCTTGGCATGTAGCGAGTCCAAATAGCTTCAGCTACTAAAGTCTGTTGCTCTTTAGCAAAAGCAAGAACGTCTTTAGCCATTTGCTCATTGGCAGTAAAGGCCTTTTCAACTAGCAGAGCCTTTTTGTGCTTAAGACAGAGCATGGCGTGATGATGATGCTCAGAGTGTGGGGAGGCAATGTAGATAAGATCTACCTTGTCATCCTGTGCAAGCTCTTCATATGAGCCATAAGCTACAGGCATGGAGTACTCAGAGGCAAATGCTTTTGCTTTATCAAGCGAACGTGATGCTACTGCATACAGCTCAATTTCTGCGTGGTTTAAGCCAACCAAGGTTTTGGCCATCTTATGCGCAATGCCACCTGCAGCAAGAATACCGACTTTCATTAATAACACTCCTTAGAAGTCTGACAATCTCAGACTAATTTAGCTAATTGCAAGCACGACAACAAGACCATGAACTATCCTAAATACAGAAATTGACATGTATGTTAAGGCAAATCAAGCTTAAGGATACATCTAGTGATTTATGCAGTAATGTCTTTAGTTACTGAATCATTTTTGGGGCTTTAAAGCATCAAAGGCACAAATAGCTCTTAAGTCAGAATTTGGCTTAAAAACTTACAAGATTTAGTTTACATAATGTCCTGTATAAATTGTTCTTATTGGACTTCTAATACAAGTTAATTCATTCATTAACTGTTCTGCACATAGTAGTTATGTGTGATGGTATTTATGCTGTCTGTAGATATAGATAATATTTATCAATACATAATATAGTTTACAGATGTGGTGAAAATCCATACAGGCGTACATCTATGTATTTAGATCTACATTTTGTAATCTCAATCAAGCGTCAAGTATGTTTGCGTAGATGAAAATTGATTATGAAATTTTATGCTAGGATTTTTTTAAACATGGAGAAAAACTCCAAATAGTCGTCTAATCCGCATAAGAATCATGTTTATGAAAAAGTCATCTATAGCTTTAGCAGCCGCAGCACTTGTCTTTGCACCAGCTCTTGCTCAGTCTGCCAATTTCTTTGCTCCTTCCGATATTTACAACGGCAAAGGCGTTGTATTGTTCCAGAAAAATGGTGAGAACTCAGATAAGCCTGTTTTCCGTATCCCAGCTATTACAGCTGGTAACGGCATTTTGATCGCCGCTTCGGACGTGCGCTATTCTGCTGGTCAAGATCTGGCAACAAAGGTTGCTTTGTACAAGACAAAATTAGGCACAAAAATGTCTTTTGATGGTGGAAAGACATGGACAGATCTAGCTGTACACGATGCGGAAACTGGCTATGAAGAAAACCACTTCATGAATATGTCAACAGATCCAGCCATTGTGTTTGATCAACAACGCGATACTATTTTTATGCTGGGTTGGCGTTCTAATGCCCATGTAGCGCAAGGAAAAAAACTTGACTCTAACAATAAGTTTCCAAACGCTCCAGTTACTGGTGTTCCAGGAACTAAGCAGAGTGACTTGCTCTTGTATACATCAAAGGATCATGGCAAGACATGGACTACTAAGAACATAACCAGTCAGATTATGACGCAAATTAACAAAGGTCAGGTAAATACGGTTTATGACCACGTTATGCAGGGTCCAGGCGGTGGTATGGTCTACCAAGGCAAGATTTATATGCCAATTCAAGGCTGGGTAACAGGTACAACATTAGGAAACTTAGACAAGTATATTTCTACATCTGGATTTATTGTCTCTTCAGATGGCGGAGAGACTTGGGAAGCATCCAAGATGTTAATCAAAGACTTACACGCCAAGCGTAACGGTCTAGATGACACTCCAATTACTTCAGAGAACAACCTCTTCTATCATAAAGGCAAGATTCGTATGGCTGCTAAGAATGAGGATTCTGCTTCTAATATGAAGGAAGGTCGTCTCTGCTATGAATACACCTTGAATGAAAAAACAGGCGAATGGTACTGGAAGAAAGTTAAAGAAGAGTTCTTACCTGATAATGTTTTCCCTTGCGAGAATGCATCGCATAGCTTAACTGAAGATGTCTATTTGGTTTCCTTTGCCCTGCAAAAAAATGGCGGCCGTGCTGATCCGCATCTCATGACAAATACTGGAGCTAAGATAGTGCTTGCTGAGGGTGGAACAAATGGCTATACATCGATTACTTCAGACGACAATAATATCTACGTTTTGTTTGAGAGTGTGGATAATGACATGTACTCACAATCATTCAAGGCTATCGACTGGAAGCACAAGGACTATGCTGTTCTGAACACTCAGATGCGCAACCGTGCCTTTGAGCTCAATGATATTCAGACTAAGTTCTCATCAGGTGATGACTACATGTCAGCCTCTTTTACTGGTGAAGAGATCTCAGGTGACATCGTTGGTGGCATGAATGGTTACAAGGGAGGTATATTCATTAGCAGCACCAAGAACATGGATGATGATACTGCAACTGTTGCTGAATATGATGTACGAAACGTAACCTTAGTTGGTGGTATTGAGCATCAGCTTTTTGAGGGTGCTGTAGGCACTTTCATGGTCGGTTACATGAACTCTGCTATCGACTATGCTAACGGTTCTGAAAACGACGTAAATAGCTTCGTTGCAGGTTACAGAATGAACTATAAGAACGACTACTTTGGTCTGCGTTCTGGCTTTAACTTCATTATCTCTGACAACGACTTGAAGCGTAATAAGAACGAAGGTTTAGGCAAGACCGCAAGCTTTAGCAGCGATTCATTTGCTTTCTACAATGAGCTGTATAAGGACTTCTCTTTAAGCGAGTATGGTGACCTTGAGTTAGCAGCTGGTATGGTTAACACCTTCTTATACCGTGAAGGCTTCCGTGAGGAAGGTGGTGAGGGCTTTGATCCTAATGGTAACGTTGGTGCCAATAACGCTATCTTAAGCGATATCAGTCTGCAGTCTCATGAGCTCTTTGTTAAGGCAGGCTGGAATAGCAAGCCAATTGCTCTTGATGACATCGCACGCTTAAGCTTTAGCTCTGACTTAAAGTATGCTATCGACGTTGCTGATATGGATAAGTGGAAAGAGGACTATATCTCCTTTACCGCACAGCGTACTTACAATGATGTAGGCGAGCTCTACTCTGGTAGAGATGGCGGTCTGTTTAGCGCAGAGTTTGGTGCTAAAGTACAGCTCTTAAATAAGATCGATGTTTCGTTAAAGGGTGTTGCTGATAGCCGTGGTGAGTTCACTGGCAAGTTAGAGGGCAGAGTCGCTCTTTAGCAGTGATCACTATATCTGTATGAAGTGCATTTAACTGTACTTTAATTGAATACAGCGGCTCCTAATTTGTGAACTTTATGTACTGCAACCCAAGTAAATCTAAATTAGAAGCTACTGTTGTTATGAGATCTTAAGCATTTCTATCCCAGTGCTATGATCTTTTATATACTGGCCCCGCATCTGCGGGGCTTTTTGCTTTGTGGATGCTTCAAATACATGAGCGAGCGCTTTACGCATGCTTTGAGTCTAAAGCTCTAGACCTACCCACGAACACATACAAATTAGTGATTTTAATCGTTCATGTGTGGCTTAAATAACTGATAAAACAGCGAGTTTAAGTGCCTAAGCAATCGTGATAAATCGCAAATGAAGTTTTAACTATTTAGGAATTGGGCATTGTTTGGCGTGCAATTGATAAAATAGTATTTAGATGTTGTAAAGATATTTGGCTAGATGTATACAGAAAGAAATTGTACGTATACGTATCTATGCAGGATGATCTACATTTTAATACTGTAAAAAAGGGTCAAGTTTGGTGCAAATGTGAAAAAGCGATTATGAAAATTCATGTTAGGATTTTTTAAAACATGGAGAAAAACTCCAAATAGTCGTCTAATTCGCATAAGAATCACTTTTATGAAGAAGTCATCTCTTGCTTTAGCAGCCGCTGCACTTGCCTTTGCACCGGCTATTGCTCAGTCTGCCAATTACTTTTCACCTGCCTACTATTCACCAAACGATATTTATCGTGGTTCAGGTGTAGTTCTGTTCAAGAAAGGTGCTGAGGTTGATCAGTACACTGGCTTTAGAATCCCAGCCATTACTGCCGGTAATGGCATTCTGATCGCTGCATCAGATGTACGCTACACTGGTGGTGGTAAAGACTTAGCTCATGGAGATGGTTTATATAAAACTAAGTTAGGCACTAAGATTTCTTATGATGGCGGTCTTACATGGTCATCTTTAAATGTCATTGATGCAACTGGAAGGCTGGGTGAAAACAACTTCATGAACATGGCAACCGATCCAGCTGTATTGTTTGACGCAAATAGCGACACCATATTCATGCTTGGTTGGCAATCTAATCGCCATGTTGGAAATGGAGCTGTTCTTGGTATTGGAACTGGAGTACAAGGAGTTCCAAACCCAATTGAGAATATTCCTACTGGTGAGCACAGTAAGTTACTCTTATTCACCTCTAAAGATCACGGTAAGACCTGGACTACAAGAGATATTAACGACAGTATTTTGAGTCAAATTAACAAAGGTCAGGGTACTAAGAGATACGACAATGTGCTTCAAGGACCAGGTGGCGGCATGGTATATCAAGGCAAGATTTACATGCCTATCCAAGCTTGGGCAACTAAAGCACATACAAATCACAGTGATTGGGTAAGAACTTCTGGTTTTATTGTTTCATCAGACGGTGGTGAAACTTGGGAAGCTTCTAAGATGCTTATTCCTAATGTTGATGCCAAAATATCCAATACCGACCAGATGAACAATACCTCAGAGAGCAATATCTTCTATCACAAGGGTAAGATTCGTCTTGCAGTAAAGCGTGAATCAGATGGTCAGTACACAGGCAATCGTCTGTGCTTTGAATACACTCAAGATGCCAATACTGGAGAATGGAATTGGGTGAAAGTTGAAGAAAGCTTCCTTCCTAGTAACTTATCAAAAATTGAAAGCAGCACCCATAGCCTCACGGAAGACGTTTACTTAGTATCATATTCTGTTGATAAAAATGGTAGTGAGCGAAACGACCCAGTATTAGCAACTAACACTGGTGCCAAGATTCAGCTAGATAGCGGCCGTGGCTTAGGTTATACATCTATTAGCTCAGACGATAACAACATCTACGTTCTTTATGAGGGTGTAGAACAAGACAAGTACTCTCAGATGTTTAAGGCCATCGATTGGAAGCACAAGGATTATGCAGTGCTGAATACTCAGATGCGCAACCGTGCAATTGAGCTCAATGAGATTCAGGATAAATTCTCATCCGGCGAGAGTTTCATGTCGGTATCTTACAGCTCTGATCTTACTGAGGGATCCATTGTAGGCGGTTCAAATGGTATTAAGGGTGGTATCTTCATTCGTGGCAATAAGAATGTTGAAGAAGATATGCCTACTGTTGCTGAGTACGATGTATTTGATGTGACCTTGCTTGCTGGTGTTGAGCATGAGCCTTTCAAAGGTGCTTTAGGCACCATGATGGTAGGCTACATGAACTCAGCCATAGACTATGCAAATGGCTCAGAGAACGACGTTAACAGCTTTGTAGCAGGCTATAGATTTGACTACAAGAACGATTACTTTGGTGTGCGTTCAGGCTTTAACTTCATGTTCTCTGACAACGACTTGAAGCGTAATAAGAACGAGGGTCTTGGTAAGACTGCTCGCTTTAATAGCCAGTCCTTTGCTATCTCTAATGAGCTCTACAAGGACTTGAGCTTAAATGATTTTGGTGATGTTGAAGTATCAGCAGGTATGGTTAATACCTTCTTCAAGCGTGATGGCTTCCGTGAGGTAGGCGGTGAGGGCACCGATCCAAATGGTCAGTTAGGTGCTAACAACGCTATCTTAAACGATATCAGCCTGCAGTCTCATGAGCTCTTTGTTAAGGCAGCTTGGGATAGCAAGCCAATTGCTCTTAGCGATATTGCCTCTATCACCTTCAACTCAGACTTAAAGTATGCAGTTGATGTAGCCGATATGGACAAGTGGAAGGAAGACTATATTTCATTCACTGCTGAGCGTACATATCACGATATTGGTGAGCTCTACTCAGGTCGTGATGGCGGTATTTTCAGTGCTGAACTCGGTGCTCAGCTGCAGCTCTTAAAGCAAATCAACCTGTCTGTTAAGGGGGGTGCCGATAGCCGTGGTGAGTTTGTTGGCAAGCTTGAGGGAAAGGTATCTCTTTAAGCCAAAAATACAAGCCTCTATCGATGCTGCAAGTGCTTTGCTTGTAATGAAAGCAACTGAATAGCTGCAGCATCATATCTTATCGTATGGCAATTGCACTTCTATCCCGGTCAATTGCCATACGATCAATTAGCCCCGCATCTGCGGGGCTTTTTGCTTTGTGGATGCTTCAAATACATGAGCGAGCGCTTTACTCATGCTTTGAGTCTAAAGCTCAAGACCTGCCCATGAATACATACAAATTAGTGTTTTAAATCGTTCATGTGTGGCTTAAATAACTGATAAAACAGCGAGTTTAAGTGCCTAAGCAATCGTGATAAATCGCAAATGAA
>NZ_CABTML010000040.1:0-30078 GCF_902485895.1 uncultured Anaerobiospirillum sp.
GCCCCCCCCCCTAGCATATTTTTTATACTTATATAACGATAAATAGGCTAATATATACGATTAAACCTATATTTAGAGCGTCAATATCGTACTTGAGAAGAGCTTATTTCAAGCCGAGTATCCTAAAATGCCCCATCTAGTCACAACAAACGTCTATGTAGACATACCACGATCTCTGAGCAAATCAGGGAATAGCAGAGTAGGGAGCCTTTAGCAAAGTCATACAGCTTATCTCATGAGCTAAAACCAAAAAGCGACCACAACTGATGTTCTATCCCTGACATCAGCCATGATCGCTTTGATTAGACAGCGCCCGCTCAATAATCAGAGCGTAATGACACTGTCATCATTTAAATTTAGCGGTTCTTCACCTAGTTCACGCCATTAAGCGCGAAGCAGGAATTAGAACATGTAACGAGCCTGAGCGTTTACACCTAAGCTGTCGGTGTTCTCAGAACCGGTGTAGTTGATACCAAATGAAGTACCAAATGCGCCATACTGAGCACCTAAGCCTAAGGTTAAGCCGTAGGTTACTTCATCTAAAACTTCAGTGTTCAGAGCTACGTTCTCGGTAATACCAGTGAACTTGGTGTTGGACTTAACTTCAGTGTCACCGCCATTGAAGGTAATGGTCAGGTCTGCACTAGGAGCTAATAACCAGCCACCTGCATTTAAGCTCTTAGAGAGGCTTACACCAACTGGTACAGAGAATACGTTCTGTACATCAAAGTCAGTAGTGCCAACAACACCCTTAGCGGAGTGGAGGTCGTAAGACTCAGTATCTAAACGAGTGAAACGAACACCAGCGTGTGGAACTACATCAACCATTGGGGTTGAGAAAGCATACTGACCAGTTAAGCCCATGGTTACAGCGGTGGTATCAGCCTTGCCATTTAAGTTGCCAAAGCTCTCTACACCTGAGTAGCCCTCAACATCGTGAGAGATAACGGTTAAGGAAGCATCACCAACTAAAGCGAAGTTACCAAAGCCCATGGCTGAGTAAATACCGAAGCCATAGTAATCGAACTCATTCTTTAAGCCGCTGCCATTGCCCTTACCATCAGCATCGCCAGAACCGATATTAAATACTGCACCAAAGCGCATGTTGCCATTTACAGTATCAGCACCAAAGGCTACGCCAGCTAAGTCGATGTCAGCACCGTAAGTTGCACCTTCAGCATTGAAGCCATCAGCATCAACGTTCTTGTACATTGGGCTTACCCAAACACCGCCGTTAGCCTGTGAACCGGTTGCAGCGATAGATGAAGCCTCAACGCCTACAGCACCAACACGACCAAACATAGCATCAGCCATAGTGCTTACAGAAGCAACTGCAGCTTGCTGTGCGCCAGCATAGGTAGCAGCGTGAGCAGCAGCATCAGCCTCAACACCAGTCATGGAGTCGGTACCGATAGTAGCAAGCAGCTCAGCACCAACGCCATTGCCAGTTAAGTACTTGTCACCATCAACGCCTAAGAGCTTCTTGAACAGATCGCGAACAGGTGCAGATACGCCAGCCATCTGAGAGTCAATCTTGCCCTCTTCAAGCTTCAGGGTATCGATAGTACCAGTTGAGCCGATAGTACCGTTGATAAGGCCGTTAGATGACTGTACACCTACGGTACCAGTAATTGAAGAGCCTGAGAAGATGGTAATGCCCTTATCGCCAGCGTTGAACTTACCAGAGAGGATTACGGTACCACCCTTGGATGCGTCAACATTTTTGCTGTTAGAATCAAGCTTGATGGCATAACCTTCTTTCTTACCGTTTACAGTTTTGTAGGCAGCATCGGTAACAACTAAAGCAGAGCCCTTACCAAAGGCTACAGCACCGGTAGTTGAGGAGCCAGCGGTTGCTTCTGGATCGATGATGATCTTATCGTTCTGGCCAAGGTCAATGCCCTTGTTGAGTAATAAGGCGTTCTGAACCTCAGAGCCAGAAACAAAGCTGCCATTGCCGTTGAGGTACTGAGAAAGAATGCGCTTTACATCTTCTTCGTTGTCAAAGCCGATAGCTAAGATCGCGTTCTTACCAACAGTTGCCTTACCATTAAGCTTATTGCCCTCAAGCTGACCTAAAACAAGCTTGCTTGCTGGAGCATTGAAGTCTGGGTCAACGAAAAGGGTACCGCTGTTGAGGTTGAGTTTATCAACCAGAACGGTTGCACCTAAACCACCAACCTTATCTTCACCAACCTGGATGAATGAGTGCTCATCAGTACCAGTAAGGGTTGCTACATCTACAGTTGCGCCGCCAGCAAATACAACACCACCAGAGCCTTCTACCTTGATTTCCTTAGCAGTAAGATCGCCAAAGATCTCAGATGAGCCATTGCCACTTGTAGAGCCTGTACCAATAACTAACTTGTTATTAGGCATGTTGACCTTGGAGTTTGCTAAGGTATACATCTCCTTAGTGTAAACATCGCCATTAACGGTCAGCACTGAGTTGCTGGAAACATCAAGCTCACCAATAACATTGGTCTTCTCGCCAATGCTACCTGATACGGTTACATTGCCGGTCTTGGAGTTGTTGTAGGCCTCACCAATCATTACAACACCCTGACCAGCAGCTGCAGAGGTGATTGCACCGATGGTACCTGTGTTCTGTAAGGCTAATACTGAGCCAGCGTCCTTTAAAGCTACACCACCAGCGTTGCCATCCTTATTTACAATGAAGTTGCCATTGCTGCCGTTGGCTGAAGCATTGGTAAGGGTCAGGGAGCCACCAGAAATTGTGGCATTGGCACCGTCGGTAACCTTGATATTACCTACAGTGTAAGAGTTTTCAATTGCGCCAGCAGTTGTAACAGTAGCCTGAGTGTTGTTGTAGTAGCTGCCGCCAAGACCGCTCTCTACATTGCCAATTGCAAGCTCTTTGTCTGCTGCAGCACCGTTAATGCCGAAGCCTTCCCATGTGCCCTCGAAGCCTGAAGCATCTTTCTTGAGATCCTTGAACTGCTCCATGGACATGGAGGACATGCCAGTGAAGATGATCTTGGACTTGTTATCGCCAGTTACGGAGTCAGCTAAGAGACCATTCTGGAAAGTAACTAAATCACCAGTGTCAGAAAGCTTAACGACCTTGGTGCCATCTAAGACTAAGCTTGAGTAGCCAGTCATGGCTACAGTGCCAGCCTTCAGGTCTACAGTTGCTTTAGAGGCATCGAGCTTAGCTTCTGAAAGGTTGATCTTACCGTTTGTTTCGGTGGTAGCTAACTTGCCTGATACGGTTAATGAGGCATTGGTGATTGAAAGGCCAACATTGCTGTCAGAACCTTTCTTAACGATGAGGTCCTTGCCAGACTCCAGGGTGTAATTACCCTCAGTAATAGAGAGCTTACCTGCTGTAGCGTCTGTACCAATGGTCAGAGCACCTGAAATAGTGCCATTGCCCATGGTGTCGAGGATAAGGTGGTTCTTGAGGCTAAAAGCCTTGTCAGCTGATGACTTAAAGGTTACGTTCTCAGCCTTTAAGGTGCCAGTACCGATGCCTAGATCAAGATCGCTTGAATCAGTGCCATCTTTACCTAAGGTAAGGTTCTTAGCTTCTACAGAAAGGCCTGCTGCATTATCAATCTTCTGAGAGATTGCAAGGTTATCGGCCTTGATTTTGCCTGAGGTGTCAACCTTAACAACGTTCTGAGCTGCAGTGCCTGCAAACTTAATCTGCTCTGTATTGGCAAGGTCTAAAGTCTCAGTGAGATTTGTGAGGCTTAAGGTACCGCCAGAGAGGGTTACCTTGCCCTGCTCAGAAGCGAACAGACCTGTAGTGCCTTTCTTAATGTTGGCAGCATCAAGCTCGAGAATACCGTCGCCTGAAACAGTCAGAGCAGTGTGGTTTTCGAGCTTGGAGTTGATGACGGTAGTGCCTGAAACGGTTGTAGTGCCCCCTGAGGTTTTGTTACCTAAAACTAAGGTACCAGTGCCTTTGGTGGTGAATTTTTCAAGGGTAATCTCAGCAGCTTCGTGCTTAGTAGCATCGCCAGAGTGACCGCCAGCCCAATCGCCGTCGATAAATAAGTGCTTGCCATCTGCAATTGAAGCGACACCATCTTTAATTTCGGTCTTCTTGCTATAAATTGCACCATCGCCAATAGCATTGAGAACAGTGCCGTTAGAGATAACTAATTTTGCTGTTGCATCGCTGCCACGGAAAAATGCAGTGCTATAGCCATCTGCGTGCATGGTGCCGTTAAAGTTAATGGTTGAGCCATTCAAAGTTGCAGATTTGGTGGCAGCAATGCTGGACTTGTCCATCAGATTTACAGTTGAATTCTCAACTGTTAAAGCACTACCTGAGTCTTGATTATCATGCACAGCAAAAATATTGGCGTAGTAGGCCCAATCTTTCTTGCCTGGAGCATTTGTAGCATTGTAATCAACAGCACCTTGGATAGTAATGTTTGAGCCTGCCTTAATATCAACGGTATTGAAGAGCATTGAGCCCTTGGTTAATTCAATGGAACCGTTGTTTACAGTTAGAGTGCCCTTATCGCCGCCAGCGTCAGTGCCCTTGGCATAACCAAATATCTGAGTATTGGTCTTATCAGTGTTGGTTAACTTTAAGGTAGCGCCTTCCTTAACAGTTAAGCCCTCAAGAGCAAAATGCTTAAGAGCAGCACCAGTGATGTTAAGAACGGTGTTTGCGCCAGTGACAATGGACTCACCTGATGCGTAGTTCCACTCGGAGTTAGGTAAAGTTGAGGCGTTGAAGTCCTGTGAGCTCTTTATAGTCTCGGCTGCATTCGTTGCATCATTAGCTTTACCAAAATCGGCTGAATCCCACTTGCCGTCTCCAGTGGCTGCATTAGCAGAGCCTACAGACAGGGCGGCGGCAGCTGCGGTAGCAGCAAGGATCATCTTGAGGTTGGCGTTCTTGAAAATAGCGCGGTATTGAGCCATTAAGAACTTAATGGCATTGTTGGTTTGCTTCATGTGAAAAGCTTATAACCTGATATATACGGTATATTTGTTTTAAAGCTCACATTAAAGAATAGGCGGGATAATGCATGGATTTGGCTTTGTAAAGCCTTTGGGGCAGTGAGCTTACTTATATGGTTTCTCTAATGCATTGAGAGCATATGTATCTTGAAATTCGGCTTGATTGTACACTAATTCTTAGCAAATAACATAATTTATATGCATTTACATAATCGCCAACCAAGAAAGGCCTCAGACACAACATACTTACCTTGCTTGCTGCACGGTATTGATAAAATCAGTTTGTAGCTTCGATTATGAAGGAAAAGCTGCATGCATGAGAACAGTTACTAAGGAGATAGGTCGCTATACCTTGTAGTCTGAAATTCCTGGGTTAAGCAGATCTTGCTTGTATGTGTAGAGGGTAATAGTGATCTAAAGGAGTTCACATTATCGAACCAAGCATGTACTGTCCCCATACAAGCAGCACAAGGAGTTGCTCCTTGTTTGAAGGTAGTAAGTTTAGAGAGGTAGGTCGATCTCTAAGAAGACATTTTAAGTATTGGAAAGAAGTGACAATCGATTTGGTGTCCAATAGTACATCAGACACATCGTGAGACCTGAGCTCTATTCATTTTGGTCTTGGCAAGATCGCTTCGTCATAGCAAAACGAAAAAAGCGACCACAACTGATGCTCTATCCCTGACATCAGCCATGATCGCTTTGATTAGACAGCGTCCGCTCAATAATATGAGCGGGCGCTGCCATAACTTTAATATAGTGGTTCTTAACCTAGTTCACGCCATTAAGCGGAAAGCAGGGATTAGAACATGTAACGAGCCTGAGCATTTACGCCTAAGCTGTCGGTGTTTGAAGAACCGGTGTAGTTGATACCGAAGGAGGTACCGAATGCACCGTACTGAGCACCTAAGCCTAAGGTTAAGCCGTAAGTGACTTCGTCGAGAACCTCAGTGTTAGTTGCAACAGACATTGGCTTGGAGCTATTGAACTGAGTATTGGACTTAGCATCGGTATCACCGGTGTTGAAAGCAATAGTCAGGTCTGCGCTTGGAGCTAATGACCAACCACCAGCTACGAAAGCCTTAGATAAGGTTACGCCAACAGGTACTGAGAATACGTTCTGAACGTCAAAGTCGGTAGTAGCGAGAACGCCATCAGCAGAAGTTAAGTCGTAGCTGTCAGTGTTGAGGCGGATGAAACGTGCACCTAAGTGTGGGGTTACATCAACCATTGGGGTGGATACAGTGTACTGACCAGTTACACCCATGGTTACTGCAGTGGTGTCTGCCTTGCCCTTGAGACCAAAGCCCTCAACATCGTGAGAGATTACGGTCATGGATGCATCACCAACTAAAGCAAAGTTACCAAAGCCCATAGCTGAGTAAATGCCGAAGCCGTAGTAATCAAACTCGTCCTTCAGACCATTACCCTGGCCCTTACCCTCAGCATCACCAGAACCGATGTTGAATACAGCACCAAAACGCATGTTGCCGTTTACAGTGTCGGTACCAAAAGCAACGCCGGCTAAGTCCACGTCAGAACCGTAAGAAACACCCTCAGCATTGAAGCCATCGGAGTCTACGGACTTGTACATTGGGGTTAACCATACACCGCCATTAGCCTGTGAACCAGTTGCGGAGATAGAGGCAGCCTCTACACCAACAGCGCCAACACGACCAAACATAGCGTCAGCCATGGTGGTTACTGCAGCAACGGCAGCTTGCTGAGCACCAGCGTAGGTTGCAGCATGAGCAGCAGCGTCAACCTCAGCACCAGTTAATGAGGTACCAGCAACAGTGTAAACAAAGTCAGCACCTAAGCCCTGAGCACCCTTGTACTCACCACGGATGGTGTTCTTGAGTAACTCTGCTACTGGAGCTGAAACGCCAGTGAATGCATCCTTAAGAACATCCTCGTCTACGTTGAGGTCAACCTTGCCCTTGTTGGTGCCGTTAATCTCACCCTTTAACAGGCCATTAGCACTCTGAACAGCGATTGTACCTGTTACAGTATTAACGTTGCTGAAGATCTGCAGCGCATTATCCTGACCGTCGAAGTTACCGCTTAAGATAACCTTGCCACCGGAACTTGAAACTGTACCAGAGGAACCAAAGGCGATTGCTGAGCCTGTCTTGGTGCCATCGGCCTCTACTTTGTAGACATTGTCAGTAACGATTAAGCCAGTGCCAGCGGCAAGATCAAGCTGGTTATTAGAACCAGAAGTTGTCTTGGTTGCAGTTGGATTGATAACGATCCACTTGTTATTATCAACTGTTACTTTCTTGTTCAGAACTAAAGCGTTTGAAAGCTCGAGCTTAGCTGCATCAGGAGTCTCAGTAAATGAACCATTTGCATCTAAGAACTGACCAAGAACTGCATTAAGCTCAGCTTCTGAGTTGAAGCCAATACCTAAAGCTGCGTTCTTACCAACGATAGCAGAGCCTTGTAAGGTACCTGCATCCTGCTCATTAGCAGGAGTTGAGGTGCCTGAGAGGCTGTTAGCGATTACTAAAGCGGCTTTCTGACCATACTGAGGATCAACGAATAAGGTACCGGAACCAAGCAGCTGATCTACGATCACAGTTGCTGAGCCATTTACATCAGCAGCATCGTCACCAACCTGAACAACACCGGCAGTGTTAGATAAGGTTAGAGTTTCTAAATCAAGAACAGCATCGCCTGCGATCATCGCACCTTGAGTGCCAGCAATTGCTAATGACTTAGCAGTTACGTCACCTAAGATCTCAGATACTGCAGCAGTGCCAGAAATAGAAATATCCTGGCCAGCTGCTGAGATAGAAGAAGCTGCATCAACGCTTAAGATGTCAGCTGTAATAGAGCCTGAACCAGCTGCTGCGGTGATATTTAAGGATGAACCACCCTCTAAAGATAAAGAGTCGGTAGCTACCTTACCAGCTACGTTAAGCTTGCTATTAAATACATCAACAGACTTAACTGAAGCAGTGCCACCAATTTCCTTAGCGGTTACGGTGCCAGTACCTAAAGAGCTATGGCCAATAGAAACTGCACCAGACTTAGCTTGTGAGCCGTTGATTGCACCAATAGCACCATCACCAGCTAAGACTAAGCTTGAGCCGCTGCCAAGAGAAGCATCAGCAGCTTCGCCGCCGCTCTTAACAATAAAGTCGCCCTTTGAGCCGGTCAGCATCACGGTTGTGTCATTATCTATAGCTGCTTTAGAGTCAGCTGCATCAGTCAGCTTAATCTGTCCTGCGGTGAAATTCTGATTAACTTCGCCATTCTTGCCAACTGTAACAGCTACATCATTGTAGATGCCGTCAACGCCTGGCTTAATCTCGCCAATAGCAACATCATCTTTTGGCTTATCAGTGATAGTTGCGCCTTCAAACTTGATGAAGCCAGCAAGACCATTGCTCTTATCCATTGCAGTCTTGATAGACTCAATATTAGCTAGAGATAGCTGGCCAGTGTACTTAAGCTGAAGAACAGAAGTTGAATCAGTAGTTACAGCGCCCTGTACGTACTTAGACTTATTATCGCCTTGGCCGTCTGTAAGAGAAGCGCTGCCACCAGCAATCTTAAAGACGTCGTTGCCATCTAAAACTAAGGTAGAGCCACCAGTTAAAGCAACAGTTGCCTCTGCAAGGTTGAGCACGCCCTCTGATGCGTTAACCAGAGCATTGTTTTTAATAGCTAAAGTGCCGTCTGTCTGAGTTGTGGTAAGGGCACCAGCAATATTAACCTCAGTGCCCTCACCGTCCACAACGGCTGCGCCAGAGGTAAGCTTAAGATCCTGTAAATTCCAAACGCCGTTATTAACATTAAGTTTAGGTGAGCTGCTATCAGCTGAAGCTAAGGTGATGTTTGCAGCTACATTACCGCCAGCACCAGAAAGGTTCAGAATGCCGTTTACGGTTAAGTCTTTTGTTTCGCCATTAGGAGTAACAGTTAAGCCCTTAGCAACCTCGACTGTTGAACCACTCTTGATCGCAAAAGCGCCAGCCTTACCTGCAACTAAGGAGTCAGCCTTGATTGCAGTTGCACCAGAGTATGAGGCAGCTCCGATGGTTACCTTCTTTGCGGTTAAAGAAGTATCTACATCAGTAAATGCTGCCTTATTAGGGTTGATTTCGCCGTTGGAATTTAAGAAACCAGAAGTAACAAGATCAGCATCGCCTTCAACTACGAGGTTTAAAGTCTCTGCGGCACCTGCATTTACGCCGGCAGCGGTTAACTTACCCTTAAGAAGCTCAGTAAATGCCTTTTCACCAACAGTTAAAGTACGCTTTGCACCAGTAGGAATAGCAACTGCAACAGTACCAGCATTAGCTAAGGTACCGTCAGCAAAAGATGCGTTTCCGTCAAGATTGAGGGTGCCGCCATTTGCAACTGTTACCTTACCGCCAGTTACGTTAATGTCGGCTACTGGTGCATTTGAATGATAGTTGCCACCAATACCCATAGTGCCGCTAACGTTGATCTCACCACCATTCATGTTCAGAGTGGTTGCAACGATGTCGCCAGACTTGCCTTGAGCAACACTGAGCTTACCATTTGAAATGGTTAAGGTACCGCCATTCTTAGAGTCACCGGCACGTAGCAGAGCGCCAGCGTCTTTACCTGAGGCAGCAACGCCTGCAGCACTGGTACCTTCAAAAGTAATCGTACCGCCATTAATAGCTACATTCTGACCATAGAGATGTGAAGCAGCCTTCAGATTAACCTGAGCATCGCCAGCAACAGTTAAATCACCAGCCTCTGCGTATACTGCTGCATACTTCAGGTAGGCATTGTTACCAACAGTGTTTTTACCAGTTGAACCACCGATATTAACGGTACCACCGTTAATATTGACATCCTTCATCATGGCAAAGGAGCTGGTTACATCAAGCTTACCGTCTTTGTTGATAGTTAAAGAGGCGGTAGGCACAGCTGTATTCACACCTGCTGTTTCCTTAGCAACACCAACTAAGCCAGCAATTTCAGCCTTAGCAGTGTCAGATCCAGACAGAGTAATGCTTCCGCCAGAATTTACAACTAGATCATTGCCAGTGTATATGTGACCCTTTGCTGAATCACCAGTATATGAAAGAGAAAGCTTACCGCCATTTTCAACAGTAATTGGCT
This sequence comes from uncultured Anaerobiospirillum sp., assembly GCF_902485895.1. Lineage (NCBI taxonomy): Bacteria > Pseudomonadati > Pseudomonadota > Gammaproteobacteria > Aeromonadales > Succinivibrionaceae > Anaerobiospirillum > uncultured Anaerobiospirillum sp. Next base: position 10,054 of record NZ_CABTML010000040.1, read on the forward strand.
TGTTAGCAGGTGCGCTTAAAACAACCCAGTTAGATGCATTATGAGTTAAATTATCTCCTGAGCCAATTGTTGAGTCTTTCAGCTCAGTCTCAAACTTGCCTAATGGCTCTAAACCGCTATCACCAGCTTTTGCCTGGGCATGGCCTGCAGCTAATGCTGCTGCAACCATGGCAGCTACCATGGCGATGTTGGCGTTCTTGAAGATAGCACGGTATTGGGCCATTAAGAACTTAATGGCATTGTTAGTTTGCTTCATGTTTAAAGCTAATAACCTAAGAGGTTGGAAGTCTTTGTGCTAAATCAGCCTGCAAAAAGAGATGTGAAGCATGCTTTAGACGGCGGTTGCGTCTTGGCAGGTGATTTAATATGTATTACTTAGACCCTTTAAAATCTAACAAAGCGTTAGATAAACATGCTGTTGATTAAACCCATCCCACAAACTTACCATGCCTTAGTGCAATCACGCATATAGCACTAGGCATTTGCATAAACAAGCTTAGGCTGAAACTTAAGCTAGTTATAGAGCGGAGAGCAGGGAGAGGGGTTTAAGAATCGCCGATTGTCGGCTAAGCATGCGGAGGCTTGAATAGGGGATTAAGCATACAAGCTTATTTAGAATATAAGCTATAAGAGGTAATACAGCGGTAATGTACAGCTAACAAAGAAGTTTAGCAAGTATTTTTACACTTTTTGCGCATCTCTTTATGAGTTAGGGCTGTCAGCCTTTTTTGTGATCTAGACATAACACATCATTGCGGCTGCAATCGAGCGGCTTTCGCACCGTGCCTTAAAACTAAAAAGGGAGACCACAGGCCTCCCTCATATCTAAGAATTCGATTAAGCTACAGCTGTCTATTAGCCCTTAGAGTACTTGCTCTCGAAAGCGTTGAGTACTTCTACGTACTCTGGTCTTAAGAACTCTAAAGCCTTGGTACAAATCTCCTCTGGGATACCAAACATGGCCTCAGCAATAGAGCCAGCGATACATGCGATGGTGTCAGAGTCACCGCCGATGCTTACAGCATTACGTATTGCATCTTCAAAGTCAGTAGCCTGCAGAGCGCAGATAATGGCCTGTGGTACAGAGCCCTGGCAGGTACCGCCATTCTCCTTACCATCTAAACCTTCCCATGAGTAGCGTGGACGAATCTCATCAACAGTTAAGCTCAGATCGTAACCAAACTTCTCAGTAATAGCCTGAGCAATCTCCTCAGGCTTCTTGCCCATACGAGCAAGGAAGATAGCCAGAGCAGTAGCCTGAGCGCCCTTAACGCCTTCTGGGTGATTGTGAGTGCATGCTGCAGATTCCTTAGCGCACTCTAAGAGCTTGTCTTCTTCACCCTCGTTAAATACCCAACCTACAGGGCCAACGCGCATAGCAGAGCCGTTACCGCAGCTGTTGTATGGCTCAATCTTGCCAGTTACTTCAACTTCACGTAACCAGTGGGCAAACATAGTGCCGTAACCGCCTAATGGACGTGGGTTTTCGTTAGCGTAACGAACATAGAACTTGCCTGGCTCGCCACCCTTTAATAACCAATCTGCAGTAGCAAGGGTCATGATGGAATCATCGGTGATAGCACCACGAACTGCGAGCAGTTCAAAATCCTTGGTCTTAATATTGTCAAACTCATAAATACTGCCAGCGACATCGCCGATGATTGAACCTAACATCCCATCCTCCAGAAACTTATGTAAGTGCTAGCCAAAGCTATGCTTGAGCTAAATCATGATGGCGCATTATGTCATAGGGATGTAAGCTGAAATGCCAACTACCGCTCAATCTTGAGATCGCTATCGATAAAAATTTGCATAATATTGCATTTTTGTGACGTCCTACGCTAATTAGCACTTGCCACTCAAGACAAAATCAAGCCCAATCTATTCACACTGCAGCCATCGCCCGCTCATTTCTGCACGTTTCACGACACGTGCTATGCAGTCAATCTCTAAAGCTGCATCTTCAGCTAACTATTCATCACGCAAACTACCAAGTCCGTAAAAATAGGGAGTAGGGCAGCATCATAAAACCACGTATCAGCATCGACACCTTACACCCAATGCCTTAACATAGCTGTATACCAATTAATCGAGGTGTACTATGGCCAAAGCAAAGCGTAAAACTCTTCCGAGCAATTTCGATCAACTAGCTCAACAATGCACTTTTGAAGAGCTGAAGGCCATACTTGATGAGTGCGAACTAGATGCTAGGGATATCACCTCTTACAACGAAACAGCCTTGCATTGTTCTATCAGTGAAGAACTGGCTCGTTACCTGATTGCTAAAGGGCTCAACGTCAATGTCCAAGATCTACACGGATGCACCCCTCTGTATTGGCACAGCATGCTAGACTCACCACTTGTGCCTGTACTTCTTGAGCTCGGTGCAGATGTTAATATCGCTACTGTTGAGGGGACTACTCCACTCTTTACTGCTCTGGCAAATGCTCGATTCAATTCAGTAAAGTTGCTACTTGAGCATGGAGCAGATATCAACTGTAAGAATAAACTGCAGCTTAACGCCTTAGAACATGGCTTATCCATGATAATGATAGAACACATACCTGAGATGTTGCAGTGTGCTAAGCTCATGCGAAACGCTGGCGCTAAAGTCACTAAGCATATGCAGAATAGCGTTGAGTATATTTGCAAAAATTTCGAGCACGCTCGTCCACAGTTTAACCCCGATCTACTTGAGTTGTATGTTAAGTCTGTAAACGAGTTCTATGCGCTTTTTGGTGTCAATCCTATCAGGAAACTCATTCCTCACAAAGGTAGAAAAAAGATAACCATCACTGGTGACAGCAAGCAAGAGCAGTTTAGCAACCTATGGTTCTATCTTGTGCCGCCATGTGGACCGGCCAAAACCCACCAAGGTGAGGTTATTCGTATTGCAGGCACCATATATTCTGAGTTCCACTATAACGGCGGTGCCTATTGGGATGATGAGTTTACCTTTATGCTCAAGGATTTAATCAGATACCTAGAATCAGGTCGTTGTGTTCCTAGCACTATCCCATATCTAGTTGCCAAAGATATCGCGCAAAAGATCCTTGATCGCCAAGTATGTGATGACGAAACTTTCGAGCGCCTCTGCCGAATTGCTCTAGGCTGGGTTGAAGATAATCCAGATCCAATTCCGGTGAAAAAACCTCGCACAGGTGCTAATTCACAAGCTCAATCCCAAAGTCATAGCAATCTTGCAACAATACCTGTAACTCTTCCGCCGCCTTTTATTAAAAACTCTTAAATTCACCAAACTGCAATGGAAATGGCTCATATACGGGGAAATGCACAGCACAACTGTGAGCCTATATTTATAAAACATATCCACAAGGATTACTACGTACTCTTCATAATAAACGCTTAACCACAAACAACTCAGCCGTAAGTTCAATAAACACTGACAAGCACCTCTAAATCTAGGCAGAGAAGAAGGTTGTATTGCAATGATTACAAGATAGCATCGACAGCCCATATTCAAATGCCTTAACATAGCTGTATACCAACTAATCGAGGTGTACTATGGCCAAAGCAAAGCGTAAGACTCTTCCTACAAACTTCACTGAGCTCCTTGAGAACGGTAGCTTTGAGGAGCAAAAGGCTGTCTTTGACAGCTGTGCTCTCGATGCCTATGAGCGTGGCTATAGCCACGATACTGCTTTGCATCAGTACGCCATAAAAGAAGAGCTAACCCGTTATCTAGTCGCTGAGGGCCTCAACATCAATACCCAAAATGCCTATGGCCGTACACCGCTCTATACTCATAGCACCGTAGGCGCACCCCTCGTAGCGGTATTACTTGAGCTTGGTGCTGACGTAAACCTCGCAAATAATGATGGCTGTACACCGCTTTTTACCGCGCTAGCCAATGCCCGTGTCGATACAGTCAAACTCCTTCTTGAGCATGGCGCAGATATCAAGCACAAGAACCAAGCTAAGCAAAACGCCCTTGAGTACGGCCTGTCACTCACCTCAAATGCATCCATACCTGACATGCTGCAATGCGCTAAGCTTATGCTAGACGCCGGCTTAAAAGTCACCAAGAATATGCAAAAGAGTGTGAAGGCCATTGGTGATAACTTCGAGCGCTATCGTGAGGCCTTCAACAAAGACCTTCTAGCCACCACTGATGCAGCCCTCACCGAACTCTATAAGCTCTTTGATGTAGAGCCTGCAGCTAAGCACATCACTCACGACGGCACGCAGAGCATCACCATCACCGGCAATACCAAGCAAGAGCAGTTTAATAACCTGTGGGACTTACTGGTGCCTCCTCAAGGCCTAGCCAAGACCGTCCAAGGTGAGGTCATCCGTATTGCAGGTCGTGTACGATCCGAGTTCTATCGCAATGGAGGCACAAATTGGGATAGGGAGTATAGGTCAATGTTCAACGCCCTTATCAAGCACTTAGGCACCCATAATGCCCTTAGCGATGATGACTTAGCTCGCGCCAAAGAGATCGCTCACGCCATCAATGGTAAAGGCGATTTTGACGAGAGCATTCTTGACGAGCTCGCACAGCTCGCACTTACCTGGGTAAGTCTCAATCTCGATCCAATCGCACTAAAAACACCTGCATATAAGCGCTAACACATTCGCTCTAACTTAGATATATACCCAAGAGACAACACTTTGTGAGAGTATAAGAATACCGTGATATGTTTTGCGCCTTTTTAAGGCATGCTATGTCTCACAGCCTCCTTTACAAAGAAAGGTCTCCGAATGCGTAAAAAAAGCAAACTAACTTAGTCTGTTAAGGACGGCATCGTTCAACGTCGTCTTCAGGGAAAGACCCTAGCAGAAATCGGACGAGAGGTCGGTATTGGCACAAGCACTGTTCAATATGTAGTTGATACATAGAGAGGTGATATCAAATCCGAAAAGCCTGATTTCCCTGCAGCCTTTTCAGATTTAGAAGAAGCAATTTGCATTGCTGTAGCTTGTAAAACAGCAGGTTTTGACAGTAGCGTGACTGATTTTTATTGCAAGAAGTTCAATTGCAGTGTTGATGAACTCAAGAGCCTCTGCACATGGTTCTCTGTTAATGGTGACATTTTGCACAAGCAGCTTGAGACACGTCTTGCTTTCAGTAATCAGCAGTTATCAAAGGCTAACAGAGCTATACAAACTTACAAAGGTGAGTTGGACACGCTTAACAAGCTAAATGCCGATTTAAAGCGTAAGAACAAGCAGGCAGAAGCTGCGGTTTCACTATTAAAAAAAGTCTTAGCGGGTGTCTTGGAAAGGCAACAACACTTGAAGTTGAACCAGGCACCCGCAAAATCATCGTAGACTCAATTGTTGAAGCTTGCGACTGCAAGTTGAGCGTTAAGCAAAGATGTAGTCTTGTTGGCATAAGCAACACACTCTTCTACAAATGGAAGCACAATATGACAGAATAACTGCATTGATACGTGTTTATGTTGCTTTACAGTAAGATATGAACAGTTACTGCCATCCATTTAGTAAGGTCTACCGATGCCAAAGAAAAGCACCATAACTCAGTCTGTTAAGGACAAGCTCGTCCAACGTAGCCTCCTTGGGAAAGGCCTTGGCAGAAATCGGTTGCTCATTCTCAAAGACTTCTCTTTAGGCTCAATCATCAAGCAATCACATTGACCTAAATCGCTCCGCGTAACTAATAGACCTTATAGCCAAAAGGCAGCTCTGATAGCTGCCTTTTAAATGCACCATACCCAATTCAGTATGGTATAGCCTTAGCTCATATCACTACGACTACTTATCGAGTGGATGGATCTTGAGCTTTGGTAAAGAGTTGACGATCTTCACTGTCTCAAGGCTTACTGTTATCACGCGTAAGATTAAGTTAAAGATGTACTTCTCATCTCCAGCTTCCGCAGCGTAATCGTTGTAGTCATTAACGATACCAGTCTCTTTATCCTGCTTTACGCAGCAACGCTCTACAACCCAATCCAAAGCTGACTTGAGGTTCACTATATAGTCTTGAGCCTCAAGAGGGATGTTATTGATGCTCAGAGTTTCATTGTATACGATGCAGCTCTTGTCCTTGGCTGCATTACCAGTCTTGCCTTTAATCTTACCGTAAGCAAGTTTCTCTACACGGTAGTGAACATTATCAGCCTTTTCGATAGTGCAGCCATCATATGGCTCAACACTCTCGTAATTTACGTGCAGGTCGGCTAGATATCTGCCAACCTCTTCAAAAGCCTTAAACTCAAGGTAAGTCTCAACTCGTGGGATGCGAGGCAGCTCCTTGACTAGATTGTTTGAGTAGGTTTCTCGATACTCCTTTGAGTGCAGTAAACCATAGATGTAGAAGAAGACCGCATCAGCATCAATTGACTCACCGTCAGCGCCATAGGCAGCTCTAAAGTGCTCAATAGCATCAGGTGTAATGGCGTCCTCACGAACATATCCGTGCTCATCAATATCTAAGCCATTACTCTTATCCAAGTCATCGGCCTTTCGATAAACATAACGAGGCACTACTTGAGTTCCTGACTCTAGAAAATGGTAATCACAAATACAATTAGCCATTAAGCAGGAGAATCCTTTTGCAGCTAAACCGCTAATGCCTATAACTAAATTCTCTGCTTCCATGTAAGGGAATAGTTTAGGCATCTGTCCACATCTAGCGACCCATTCACTATCATTGTACAAGAACTGTTTAATAAATGGTCTGTATGCCGATGGTACGATTGCATTTCTATTCATTAAAGAAGATTTTTTTCCACTTTTGAAATGTCTTTCTTTTGTGCTATCCCACTTAATCATTGTTGAGTCATAGTCAAACTCAAACTTTTCCCCCAAACGAATTGCCTCATCAATCTGAGAGTTATAGAAAGATATACATCGAGTAAAATTTTTTGCAATGGTATCTATGCTGGCATTATATGACCACACGTCTCTGCTAGTATTGACGCCCAAAGAATAATTTATAAATAGAGCTAGCCCTTGTTTATTCTTTCCATCAACAGAAATAAACTTTTCAAAGTCATTTCGGCGTTGATTTAGCCAGTCACCATGCTCATCTGGCTTAATTTCGGTAAATGAAGCGCCTGATATGCTATGCATTTGCTCAAGCTGAGCAAGCTTTTGCTCACGACTCAAATAGTCGTCCACGCATCCAAATCTAATCACACCATGCTCTGATGAGGACGGGTTCTTAACTAAGACAGTGATGGCAATTGGAGTTCTTGTACCAACTCCGAAGACATTGTCCTTCTCTTTTCGACGCTGCTCACCTGAAGTTCTTGCATTACCTTTAAGATGGTAGACATAGATGGAGTTAAACTCCTCAGCAAAGCACTTACGCATGCCGTTTGATGATGTAGATTCTATCCATCCAGCATTGGATACAAAAGCAACTACGCCACTCTCGCCTATCTTGTCTGAGGCCCATCTAAAAGATCTTATATATGAGTCATAAAGCTTGGACTTAAGATTAACTCCTAAGGCTTTAGATACGTAAGTCTCTTCGATTCTTGCATCTAAATCTGGATATGAATCATTCTGATTATCCTCATTCTGACTGCTCTGACCAACCGAGTATGGTGGATTACCAATGATGACGCGCAATGGCAGCTTATCCACCTTCTGACGTAATGAGGCATTACGCTGGATGTTTGAGGACATCAGCGGCAGCACATCAGCATCATGAGTTGCAAAGGTATCTGTGAGTACGGTGACGTTATTAGCCTCGTACTCTTCATCGCTGTTTGGCTTGAGCACATCATATACAGACTCTATGTTGATAGAGGCAACGTAGTATGACAGTGGTACAAGCTCAAATGCATGCAGCTCATTGCGGTACTTATATGGCAATGATGCACGAGGGATGATGGTCTCATCTAACATCATGCGGGTTATGAAAGTACCAGTGCCAGTGAATGGATCAAGAATATGCACACCCTGATCGCCTAAGCTGGTATTAAACTCCTTTTTGAGGATGTCATTAACAGAGTGGTTAATGAAATCCACCACCTCAATTGGAGTATAGACAATACCAAGCTTTTCTTGCTGCTTAGGGAATGCTACCTTGAAGAAGCGATCAAAAAGATCAACGATCACGGCCTGACGATCAGCTAATGACTTAACATTCTTCATACGATAGCCCACGCTTTCGTAGAAGTTTTTCAAGTCATTAGTAGCGACCTGCATACCAAAGCGCTGCAGAGTCTCCAGCATCTGAGTAAGTGAAGATGCAATCGCATTCTTCTCAGTAAATGGATGCTCTTTGAACAGCTCATCAAGAACTGGCTTAATCACAATATGCTGAGCCAGCATATCGATAAACTCGTCATCACTTAAGGTTGCAGTCTCATCATCTGCTATGCCATCTTTAGTAAGGTGACCATTGATAGCTGCAGACATCTGATTTTTGAAGTCATCAAAGCATTTCTTGGCCTCAGGATGTTCAGTATCCTCAAGTACGCGCTTAATGTTCTTTGCCTGATTGGAGCAGATTAAAGCAACGTCCTTAGCCCAGTCTTCCCAAGTTCTGATATTGCCGAGCTTCTTAATGATTGCTGTCTTAATAGCCTCTTCAACTCTGATAACGCCATAATCAAGATCAGCCAAGAGACCCTTCGAATTTGTTGGCTCATCCTTGCTTGGATTTACCGGATCCACAGCTATCTTTTTACCTCCAGATGAGCTCGATGAGTTCTTAGAGATTTTGCTGTTAACTACGCTTATTACCTCAATACGGTCGTCAATCTTCATTAAACGACCATCAACAAGCTCATGGCTTGGATTGATAGATCTAAGCGCGTTAAGTACCTGCCAAACAACCTTGAACTCCTCGGAGCGATCTAAGGTCTTCTCTGGGTTCTCAACATCTTCTGCCACAATAGGAATGATCACATAGCCACGCTTCTTGCCTGGGGCAATACGCATGACACGGCCAACGGTCTGCACCACATCGACTTGACTCTTACGCGGCGCAAGGAAGATTACTGAGTCTAATGAAGGCACATCCACACCTTCACTTAAACAGCGCACGTTGAAGAGAATCTTACACTCATCATCTTGAGGCTCTTCACGTAACCAACTGAGCAAGTTGGCTTTCTCCAGTGCGTTCATGGAGCCATCAATATGCTTCGTTGAGCACTTGAGATTATGCGAGCTAGTGAAGCAATACTCGTTGTAAGCATTGTCGTTAGCTAGAGCTGCAGCTTGATCCTCAGTAAGGTTCTTAAACTTAGCAGAGCGTGACTCAACATCCTCACGATACTCATCAATAACGTCTTGGAAATACTGTGCAAAGTCCTTTGAGGAAGTTTTCTTACGCTTGCTGTCATGATTAATCTGCTGAGCAAAACCTACAGCACGACGCATGTGGCCTAGGTCATCAGCAAGCTCATCGCGAATACCATACTTATTGAGAGCCTTCCATGCTCCAACCGCACGTGAGGCATGGTTATCAGAGAACTTGTCTGCGTCTTCTGCAGAGCGGAATGTATTGGCATCACCCACTAAGATGATAACTTTGTAGTCAACAAGACAGCCCATCTTTACTGCCTTTTCAAAGTTCATAGTGTGGAATACAGGGCCAAAGACATTCACATCGTCCATGGAGTAGAGAACGGCTTCTTTGTTGTTCTCTTGCTCTCGGGCTGCTGTACCATAGACCTTTGGAGTGGCTGTCATGTAAAGACGTTTCTTGCCTTTAACGTACTCATTGTTGTGGATACGCGTAAAGGCGGCCTCTTCATCATCAATAACCTTGATAGAGGCTGTTCTCTTAGCCTTTGTTTTCTTTGCAGCTGATGCACTAGAGTCATCTTTACCGCTATCACTTGTACCATCTGCTGCAGCAGTAGATGCATCAACATCGCTAACAGCTGAACCAGCAAAGATAGGGGATGCTTCATCTGCCTTGGCTGGACGTGCCAAGTTAGATGCCTGATTAATCAGATAGGCACCTGCAGTACGATGGGCCTCATCACAGATAATGAGGTCAAACTCAGGCATTGGGTTAGCCACAAAGCTACCCTTAGCCTCTTCGCCATTTTGCGCAACAGCAATAACATCGATTGACTGATAAGTACTAAAGACAACAGTCATACCGCCATCGGAGCTCTGTTTGCTCTTGGCTAGCGCATCGTTAACCTTCTTGGCTAGGGTTTCAGCATCAGTTGTGGCTGGATAGGCAAGCTCACTTGCAGTTAAGAGCTCATCACTCTTGCCAATCTTAGAGTCTGAACATACAGCAAAGGCAGTTATTGGATGAATAGCTTGCTGCTTCCAGTCAGATAAAGTCTGGCTGAGGAGAGATAGGGAAGGTACTAAGAAAAGCACAAGACCATGCTGTCCTACTTGAGCCTCAGCAGTACGTAAAGACGTGAACGTCTTACCAGTACCGCAAGCCATGATAAGCTTGCCTCTCTCATTAGTCTTAAAGCCCTCAATTACGTTATTTAGGGCCTCTTTTTGATAGTCTCTTAAAGTACGCTTGATAACCTCAACTTTACCCTGAGTCTTTAGATAGCTAGACCAGTCGATAGATGAGTTAGCCAGCTTCTCACGTGTAATGATGGTTACTGGAGTCTTAAGATCTTTAAGCTCTTTTTCAACGTTAGGGCCCCATTTTTGGTTAGTGGCAATAATGAAGCGCTTGGAATAGTGCGTTTTATCCGAGGCCGAAAGAAAAGAGTCGATATCATGCTTGGATACAACTCTATCTGCAGCATAAAACTTACACTGAATAGCAGTATAAGTTTGCTCTTTAGCGTCGTCACCCATAACATCTGTTGCAACTAGGTCAATACCAATATCTTTAGCATTAGCCTCAAGATCTTTATGCTCTTTGGCCCAGTCAGAGTACATCTGAACCTTAGTGAACTGATCCTTGTAAGTTGGCTCATTAGTGAGGAAGTCTAATGAGAGCCTTTCAAAGTCGGTACCCTTGTCTCGTTGGGAGAAGTTGCTCTGTTCAATTGCTTTTAACAAGTCATTGAAAGCAGAGGCATTATCCACAACCTTAAACACACCACTACTGTTTCTTTGAGACTCTTGGATCTGTTCAGACATTACAAGCTCCATCCAATAACCAAAAATGATTGAGTAGGGTAATTATACTAGGATAAAGCCAGTGCAGACGGTACTTTGCAAGAAAATACCAGCCTCAACTCAGCCAACGAACCCAGTCTTTATCTTGCTCAATACTATGACCAAAGACACTTACAAAAGAAAACTAACCAATAGCTAGACGAATAAAGATCTTAGAGGTCATAACATCTGCTCTAAACTAGCGCAACGTCCTCTTAAGCCAAGATTAAAGCCTCAGAAATAAAAGACGAAGATAGAAGTAGCTTACAAACGAAGCCCCATGAAATAAGGCATAAAGCCTCTAAACAAGCACGACGCCCTCATAAACCCATATAACAGACGCTTAGAAGGATAGGGGATAAGCCTCTTAACCAGAACAAAGTCTGTAGAACCCCATATCAAATAACCACACAGGCCGACTTGCGCTAAATTTTTCAGTAGTATGATAATTGGCACTTCATAAAACATATCCATTATCATTACTTCGTACCAATCAATACATCCTCAACACTACTGGACAGCCTTAGAAGATAGGGTATAAAACCGCAAAAGCCACATGCCAGCCCATCAAATCCCATCATAAAAGCCTCTAAACGCAAGTGGCATACATTCAAGAAGCTTTCGCTGCTAGCAAACGGACAGCACCACATACCGCACTTATCACCACACTCTGCCATTAAGCAGCAAACAGTCTCATTCGACGTAGTATTAGCCTGATAATATGTACCCTTTAAACCAACACGCCTCATAACCAAAATTCCGGCACCCATAACTCTCATAACCACGCATTACTCTTCACAAGTCTTCCGTGGCATACTATGACTTAATCGCAAATCCGCTCAAAATAATTTTCTTAACATATCGTTACTATTATTCACGTTACTATCATAGTGTTTATGTTTTATCTTTAGAGATCCGCATAGACAGATTCTGACCAAAAAAGTATGGCAAACTCTCACGCTTTTATACCTCCAAATAACGCCACTTTGCACGTTACCACTCACCAGCATCTTCGCTGCAAGCAGAAGATAGGGCACGACCCAAAATTTTCTGTTCCACTCCTAACATCATAATTCTGCAATACTTTCACAACTTCCAAAAAATCCAAGCATAGCCACTCACCGCGCCAACATCTTCAACCAATCGCCTTGTCTAACCTCATCTCCAGACGCCCACCCCAAAACCACAGCTCAAAACATATCACCATTTCTATTTCACGCTTTCTGTAATACGTTATGTTTTATGCTATAGACAGCACACACAAACGCAAAATAGGGCTTAAACAATAATCATTCCTGACTCCATTAACCACCCAATTTCACATACTAATATACCCACACAATAACCCTCCTTTATGCCCTAAACTCCTCTTATTCAAGCCTCTTAACCAGCCTCTCTGACCACCTAACTCATGACCTTCCAGCGCCACTTTTGAACACCCCAATCCATCTCTATAAAAGTAGGGCATGACGCACCTGACTATCAGACCTCCAGCTCTCAAAAGCCCTCATTCCTGCCAAAGCATTATCTGCAAATTCCATCCATATACTACCGCTTTTAAAACTTAAAACCTTAGGACAAGCTCTCGCCATTCACTATCCAATCTATCCACCTTTCAAGCCTCCAAACAGCAGCCAACCGATACCCCGTTCAGAGGCTCTGAGCCAGTGCCATAGACAGCGACAGAGTAGGGGATAGTGCCTATCAACTTATCTGCTGAAGCCTCAACTTGCTGCAGCAAGCTGTATCAGTTTTATGTAATAGATTTTGCTTTTGAGTCACAAGCTTAACAGGGAGTACAGCAGTCATATGTCCGCCCCTTCAGAGGATCTTTGCCGTGCCAGACAGTTCAATCAGGATTAGCTTCTGAAGCAGAGATTGGGCTCTAGAGGCAGCGATACGAGCGAGGTATGGCGAGGTGCTTGGTAGCTTAAGCTGCGTAAGTTAATTTGTGGTTAATGGGCCGAATTGGCAGCTGCAACAACTTGGCAGCTGCTTCCAAAATTTGGCTGCTGCTTTGGGCAGATTAGATCATGATTGGTGGTTTGTGATCGAGTTGGATGGATGGGTTTGGCGTGATGATGATCATGTTTTTGGTAAAAGTATTTTTTGGGGATTTTGGATTAAATTATTGATATTTTTGCGGTTTTGTGGCATGTAGAGTTATTGTGTTGGTGTTTATTGAGTGGCGGATTGATGATCGCATAATTGTAGTTATGTTAAATATAATGGAAAAGCAAGGTTAAGGAGACCAAAGAGGTGCATGAAGGGGTCTAAGGGGCTATTCTGGGGTTCTTCTATATAAAATTATGCGAAGTTTCATGACACGCTCATAAGAAGAGTCTATAGCTATATATGAGCTACTTATATATGCTGCGAAAGCCTTGGAGGAGCTGTATAGAGTGGTAGAGCGTGAGCTGCCAAGGAGCGCTATATAGTGGACGAAAGGCAGCTAGAAGGACTTTAGAGAGGGGCGGAGCAACAGTTAAGTAGTATCAGGATAATGTAATGGTATTAATGGAGTGGATGAAGTTAATGGAGGTGAGATTTGGCTGCAATGAGCGCCATGCCTCATGGGCTTAAAGGACATAGTGAAGCTCTCGCTCAAAGGGCAGTTAGAGTACTGTTGAGAGTGGTGCGATGGCTTCTGTAATGGGGAGCTGATGACCAGTTTTATAGCGTAGTTTGGCTTAAGTTGTGCCTTATATATTTATGTAGATTTGTTAGTTTAATAGCATCAGGCATGATTGATATATGTGTTAGTGTTTGAGGTGTAACGCCCTATTCTGCTCTCGTGGTGGTCCTACTTTTGGCTGCATTTGTGAGGGTGTTTTGTGGGCAGTTGCAGCCTTCGATGCCCCTATCTTTGGCTGCGTTTTCGGGTGGTGTATTGAGGGTATTAAGAGCGGTTGTGCCAAGGGTAAATGGCAGGTTTTGCCCTACTCTGCTGGCCCTATTTTTATATTGCGTTATGCGTGAATGCCCTACTTTTTGTCTATAAAGGCACTATGCCGCTGTAAAAAGTAAAATGGCTTAGATATGGGATTTTGTGATTAAAGTGCTTATGGAGCGATTTGAGAGATGTAGAGCTATGGTTATAGGCCTATTTTGCGAAAAGCGTCTTTAATAGTATTAAAGATACTTAGTTTGATTATAACGATATCTTAGATGCGTTATGTTTTATAGTGCAAATTAGTGCAGATAGAGTCATATACGTTTTAAGCGATATCAGATTATTGTAATGCTTATGAATTTTGGAAGATGGTCTGTGAGGGTAAATTTTTGCGAGTGTCATCCCTGGGGTCTATTACGTCTTGCTACCTGCCCCTGGGCTTGTTTTGAGGGGATGTGAGGGATTTTGGGTGGAAAATGAGCACTAAATGGCTTATATATGGGGTTTTATGAGGGTAAATGAAGAGATTTTGCTATGAGTGGTATAAGTGGAGGATTTATGGTGCAGATTTGCTTATAACTGCTCTCTATTTATAAAACATATTATTATGATTGTCTCGCTATATAAAAAGATAATATGTTTTATAAATGTGTACTGAAGTTTTAGAGGTGTAGCTGGCAACCTTTTGTACTTAGTGCCCTATCGCCTGCTCTACACTTACTGAGTATAAGTCATAGTTGGTGTAGAGCATTTAGGGCAAGTTGTTATGGCTATGGCTAGTGCAAGTGGCTACATGCTGCACATGTCATCTTGCTTATCAGAGCGATAGACTTGCTGATAGCTGCCATCTGAGCATCCGGCATCGATAGCCGCTACGAGAGCGTGCTGTGGGCTTATATGCACGCTGTAGTGATGTGGAGCTGTTGCTGCAGGAGTGGTGTCTGAGTCGGTTGCTTTTAGCGGTGCTGATGCGCTCTTAAGCTGCGTGAGAGCATCTTCACTATGAGCATCCTTATAGTCAATGCGATTGACTAGGCACTGATACGCCAAGAGCATGTGGCTTGGTAAATGCCTTAGTTGTTTTTGAACTATATCCTACTGTGTCGTACTTGTCTCTGCTCAACTAAATCAGAAGTTTCATGCTCCATCCTAAAATGAACTTAGCTCGTTTTAGGATGGAGTAGTTAACGTGGGCTTAAGCAAATATGTTGGGATGCTTTCATGCGCATTGAGATGTTGATGCGCCTACTCTTTGCTTAGCTAGAGCTTTTATTGACAGCACCGTCGTGTTCTAGCCTATCTGAAACATACACAGTTTTAGAGCCGCCATCAGCATTAATAGCTTTGATAGCTGCTACTTGTCTAAGTTCGTTACTGAATACAACACAGTAGCGATATGGATTAGGATTTTCACTGCTAATACCATATCTTTTGTCGATAACCTGTCTGGTGCCTTCTTCAAGTTTTGTAAATACGTTTTCACCTTTGCGAGCAAGCTTAAACTCAATTACAGTATCCTCAAGCAGAGGGTTTTGGTCAGGCTTGTATATAACTAGGTCTGCTCGACCTAATAGATAGTTAACCTCTTGTGCAAGAGGAATTTTTGATTTGAGTAGCGCTTCAGAGATGATGTAAGTTACAAAATTTTCTCTGCTACCAGGACCAAACAACTCTGATGGTGAAGTATTCAGCATGTCATCAAATAATTTAGCTAAAGAATAACCGCCCTCATGGAGAGCAGCGTATATCTCATCGCGGCTATCAGAAGGCATAGAAAGCTTTGTTGACAAGCCATATGGATAATGGCTATTAATTAGTTTTGGATTAGTCAAAAGGCTTTTTAGAGCTGATGCTACTTCATGATTTGCAAGTCCAAGCAGTACTTCATTATCCTCTATTGCTTTAATTGCTAAATATCCTGATTGGAATAGGATTGCTACGGAGTCATAATTGTCAAGTTTATCAATCTGGTCTATGTTTAGGATTAATAAATCAGCGCTGACACGCAAAAGACGATTGTTATGGTTATTTTGTTCGTCATAATCAACACTAAGTTCCAGTACAGGAAGCCAGGCGCTCATGTAATCAAGAACTTTAGGATCAATGTCATTAACCGATGATTTGTCTTTTCTACATAGATCAGCCATAAATTGAGTAATTACAGCCGACGAGGAAAGCTTTAGTAGCTTTAAAAAGAATGTTGACTGTGCACCAGTAACAATCCAGTAATTAAGAAAACCATCTTCTGGATTTCGTAAAAACAACGAAACACTAACAGGATTAAAGATTTTATTGCAGCTAATTGCAGACTTTTGAGTAATGCAGAAAAGATAGCCATCATAAAAGTATCTTAGTTTACTCATCAACTCATCGTGGCTAAGTTTTAGCGTTTGTTGCGCATTCTCAAGCTCAGGTGCAAGGTAATGCTCTAGCTCCTCCTGAGTGTAGCCACAGCAAGTAGCTAAGTTCTTATCAAGTGAGATATTAATAAACTGATTAGCACCAGAGAAGATGGAAGTCTGCGCGTATGAGCTGACACCAGTAACGAATACAAAACGAAAATCAATATCTTTAATGCTTGCAAAAAGACGGCGGTAAACTCTCTTTATCGCATCAAATACCACCTTGTTGTCTAAATTTTCTGTAAGAGGAGTATCATACTCGTCAATAAGTAGTACCGCTCTTTCAGTGCACAATGGTCGATCTCCATCCTGAAGCTCAGGGTGGTCTGCTATAAAGCTCTTATCCGATAGCTTCGTTAAACACTGCAGCACCAACTGCTCAAAACATTGGTGTATAGGATCTTCTTGATGAATCTCTACACCAAAATAATTGGCGTAGACTTTCAGTCTACGAAAGAAGTTATATGTAAAAGCCTCAACTGAACTACTATCTAACTTACTAAAAGATAAGTTAAACACGAAATAGCGATTAGGATCTGGCCAATGCTCGTGGCAGTAGAGACCTTCTGTACCTACCGTGCCTTTTGAGAACAGATACTCTAAGGTCGACACCATAGTGCTCTTGCCCATGCGACGGGGTCTTGCGAGCAAAAATGCGCCTTCATCATTAGCTAGCTCACATGCAAATTTTGTCTTATCGACATAAATCTTATTACCACTAATCAGTTGCTCAAAAGAAGCAAATAAGCCATTAGTAATGAGTCTGCGTTCCATAGGCACCCTCTACACATACGACCAGCCTGAAAGAAAACGTCATTTGATATTATAACGCTTTAGCTGAGCATAGCCTCAGAAAAGCCTTTTAAATAATGTATTAATACGAAGTATCTTAAGTGAGAAGCGAATTGTCAGGGGTACTTAATGGGCGTAGCGTGCTATTCTGACTCGCTTTCATGTGAGTTATAAGATGATGATGCGGCTACTCTTTGCTTAGCTGGAGCTTGTATTGACTGCTATGTCATCTAGCTTATCTGAGCGATAGACTATCTTATAG
This sequence comes from uncultured Anaerobiospirillum sp., assembly GCF_902485895.1. Lineage (NCBI taxonomy): Bacteria > Pseudomonadati > Pseudomonadota > Gammaproteobacteria > Aeromonadales > Succinivibrionaceae > Anaerobiospirillum > uncultured Anaerobiospirillum sp. Next base: position 27,440 of record NZ_CABTML010000040.1, read on the forward strand.
CTGCCATCTGCGCATTTGGCCTCGATAGCCACTACGAGCTTGTTCTGTGGGCTTATGAGCACGCAGTAGTGATGTGGAGCTGTTGCTGCAGGTGTCGTCTCTGAGTCGGTTGCTGGTAGCTGTTCTGTTGCGCTCTTAAGCTGCGATAGAGCATCTTCACTATCGGAAAGCTTAAACTCAAGGATAATATCCTCGACTAGCTTAGTATTATCGGCATTTATGGGGCGATAGAAGATGATCTTGCCCTGTTCTACTTCAAGATTAGCAGCGCGTCCCCCTTTCAATTGCTTGGAAATTTAACAGCCAGTAGATAAAGAACGCAATTAGCTTGTGCCCGTTATCTATTGTGATTACGCCCTCAGGGAGGGTATTTAGTAGCAGCTGCAAGTATATGCCAAAATCAGCAATGCCCTGGTGTTGATGATGTTCAAAAGCATCTTTATAAAGTTCATTTAAATGGCTAAGCAAGGCAGGAAGATTATAGTTAGAACTATGTGTATAGTTACGCACGTCCGTAATTACTGATGCTAGTGACCTGATAGCGTCGTAATTGGCAAGGCCTAGGTATATTTTGTCACTGTTGACGTGCTGAATAGCTAAATAGCCAGCCTGGTACAAGGTAGCTAAAGCATTATCAGCATTGAATAGCTCATCTGTATATAAGTCGACCTTTAATGACTCGGCATATGTGCAGATCATGTGCTCTTGGCTCTTAGGTAGAGCATATGAGCTCAGCTCAAATAAGCACAATGGTGTCCATGCGTCTAGGCATTCGGTCACCTTAGGGTCATTTTGATCTAGCGCGTCAAATACATGAGGATGGAGCTTAGCTACTACCTGTTCTCTGACCTTCTGTGAGCCAAGCTTGATAAGCTGTAACAAGAATCTTGAACCGCCACCTGTTTGCCCCCAGTAATTATCAAAACTACGGGTTGGCTTTATTAAAAAGCGTGAAATGCTGACCGTATTAAAGAGGCGCTGACTATCAAGGTTAGAGCTATCTTGGCCATTGAACAGGTAACCACTATAGTAATGACTAAGCTTAGTCATTAGCTCATCACGGCCTAGCATTAGCTGTTGCTGCGCATGATCAAGCTCTGGAGCAAAGTAGCGCTCAAGTTCTTCTTGTGTGTAGCCACAGCAAGTAGCAAAGTCCTCATCAAGTGAGATGTCTATAAACTGATTAGCTCCAGAAAAGATAGAGCTTTGAGCATAGGAGCTGACGCCGGTAATAAAGACATTGCGAAAGTACGAAAGAGGCTTGATTGAAGAGAAAAACTCTATGAACTCAAATCTTATTTTGTCAAAAAGTTCTGGCTTATCTTGGCTTCTAGTCAAAGGAGCATCATACTCATCGATCAATAGCACGACCTTTTGAGAAGATAATGGGAGATCTCCATTCTTTAGCTCAGGATGTTGGGATAAAAAGGCCTCATCTTTGAGCTTCTCTAGGCATAATTTGACTAAAATCTCGAAACGACGAGCTACACGTATATTTGTTGGGATTTCAACACCAAAGTAATAAGCATACAAATCGATATCTTGTCCAAATTTTTTCTGAAACTGCTCTTCTGAAGATACTACAAAGTTACTCCAGTCAAAGCGAAAGACAAAATAGCGCTCAGTCAGTGGCCAATGCTCATGGCAGTAAAGACCTTCTGTACCTACAGTGCCTTTTGAGAACAAGTACTCTAAGGTCGATACCATGGTGCTCTTGCCCATGCGACGAGGTCTTGTGAGCAAAATGGCGGCTTCATCTTAAGCTAACTCACATGCAAATTTGGTCTTATCGACGTAAATCTTATTACTACTAATCAGTTCCTCAAAAGAGGTAAAATAACCGTTAGTAATGGCTCTGCGTTCCATAGGCCCCCTCTGCACATACAACCAAGCTGAAAGATAAGTTCTTTCGATATGATAACGCTATAGCCGAGCATTGCCGCAGAAAAGCCTTTCAAATCATGGCTTAATATGAAGTACCTTAGGCAACAAGCGATTGCAGAGGTACTTAATGAGCGTAGCATGCCATTCTGACTCGCTTTTAACGCATTAGACACGTTGATGCGCCTACTGCTTGCTTGGTAAGCGTTGGTTGTGTCTCTGCAGTGTGTTTTAGCTTTCTAATGCATGCCTGTCGTGGCTTCTGTCGTCCTTTTGCTTAAGTTTGCATGGCCTTGCAACCCTATTTTCACTTTATTTTGAAAAATGCCTTGCACTGCTGTGAAATTTACGTATAATGAGCCCCGTTCCAAAACACGGTGAGATGTCCGAGTGGCTGAAGGAGCACGCCTGGAAAGCGTGTATACGGTCATCCCGTATCGGGGGTTCGAATCCCCCGCCCGCCGCCGCTACGAAAGCAGCATTAAGCTGCTTTTTTCGTTTATGGCCTTCCTATTTTTCAACCGGCTTTAAGGCGTCCCCTGTTTTCCCCAGCAACTCAATGGCCTAGTTGTTCATTGCTCATCCTCTTTTGAGCAATTTGTATCTGGATCCATTTTTTTGTGTTGATTAGTACAGCTTGTCGTAAGGAAAATTCTATAGTTATTCTTATTGTTTATGCTGCCCAGCTCTTTTAGGCTGGTCACGCCATGTGATGCGTATCTGCAGCTATTGGGCATATCCAATGTTGTGAGGCTCGC